>JBLIGB010000102.1:0-5746 GCA_047636795.1 Bacteroidia bacterium
AAAAGGGGTTAATGTGTTTTGACTATTCGGTAGGTGTTCATCCGATTGTCATCGAGAATTATTGTAAGGGTGTAGGTTGAAAGAGCAATATTTCGCATATCGATACTGGTCAGGCTGGTCAGTAGGTTACCAGTGTTAATCAGTTTACCGTCCAACGTATGAAGTTCCCAAACACCAGTTCCGTCAAACTTCACATTCAATAGGTCTGATGTTGGATTAGGGTAGATGCTTATCTCCAAATCCTTTATCTGCTCTCTTACAGAAGTAATATTGATGATGCCCTGATGAAAACCCTGTGTTGCCGTTGCGTTACCGCTTGACAACGTTTCTGTTACTGGTTCACCAATGGTGTAGGTGATGGTTCCTGAACTATTAGTGAGTTCATTTCCCGCTGAAGCGGCAACTTGTCTATCAATAGATTGGGCAGTACTTACCAGTGCGCCCAACAGTAAAAAGACAACCAAGGTTAGGTAGAATTTTATAATCATCGGCACGAAAGTACTGATTATAACAATACTCTTAAAACATCGGAATTCTTGATTTACGAGAAATCAGTTTCTATTGAAAATAAGGACGAATTCTGTGCAAATAGTGTGCAAATAAAAAAGGGGTCACATCGTATTTTGATGTAACCCCTTCATAATCAAGCTCCTCCTCTTGGACTCGAACCAAGGACCCTCTGATTAACAGTCTGATGAATGGAAAAGCAACACTTTGGCTTGCAAATTACTTGCAAATAAAAAAGGAGTTACCGATTTTCATCCGTAACTCCTTGATTTCCAGTGGGCCCAGAAGGACTTGAACCTTCGACCCCTTGATTATGAGTCAAGTGCTCTAACCAGCTGAGCTATAGGCCCATGTCTTGCGACATTTCCGCTCACTTTGAACGGATGCCAAAAGTATATATTTAGGCACTCTGATACAATATGAAAAAAGTGAACCTTAAAGACTACCGAAATATCATTTTCGACTTGGGTGGGGTCATCCTAAATTTAAATTATCAACTTACCATAGAGGCGTTTAAAAAACTGGGGCTGCCAAACTTTGATGCGAACTACACACAGCTATCGCAAACGGCTCTTTTTGACAGTTTTGAACGCGGTGAAATTGCCCCAATTGAGTTCAGAAAAGGTCTTAAGGAGGTTTTTGGAGGGCCTATAGCAGATGAGGAATTAGATTTAGCTTGGAACGCAATGCTGCTCGATCTTCCATTTGAGCGACTACACCTACTGGATCGAATCCGTCAGGGAAATAAGCTTGTGTTACTGAGTAATACCAATGAAATCCATGTTGAAGCTTTCGAGACAAGTTTGAAAATACAGCACGGCCAGAATGACCTATCCAACTACTTCGAAACGGTGTACTACTCTTGCAGAGTTGGCATGAGAAAACCGGAAGCACGAATTTTCCATCATGTGCTAGATTCTGAGGGGTTCAGTCCTTCCGAAACACTATTTATAGACGATTCGCCTCAGCATATAGAAGGCGCACGAAAAGTTGGGTTACACACGTATCACTTGCGTGCCGATAAAGGAGAAACGATTCTTGATTTATTCTGAAATTTCCTGACAAAGTTCCATCAGTACGCCTGAAGTGTCTTTTGGGTGCACGAAACAGATTAGTTTATTGTCTGCACCTCGTTTGGGTTGTTCATTAAGAAGTCGAAACCCGTCTTTACTCAAGCGCTCCATTTCCATTCTGATGTTCTTCACGCTGAAAGCGACATGGTGAATCCCCACTCCCTTTTTTTCGATGAACTTATGGATGGCGCTATCTTCTGACGTTGCTTGAAGAAGCTCAACCTTATTTGGCCCAGACTGGAAAAAAGCGGTGATAACATTTTCAGATTTCACCTCCTCTCGCTTATAGCATTTCGTGTTTAGCAATACTTCATACATAAGAATAGACGCCTCAAGGTCTTTAACCGCTATTCCCAAATGTTCGATATGTTCCATATTGCAAAATAAGAAGGCCAACTCAATTGAGTTGGCCTTCAAAGTTTATATTTCAAAAAAATTAACGCTTAAATGTAGCAGTCAAGGTTCCGTAGTTCAAGTAATATGTTCCTTTTTCAAAACCAGAAACATCCACTCTCTTACCAACCCCCTTTGCTATAATATTTCCATAAGCATTGTAAATCTCGTAAAGCGTGTTGTCTGAGAAGTTAATTGCATCATTAACCTTTTTACCATCTCCTGGCTGAAAGGTGATTTCTGATAATGGCGAGTTAGTCTTGGTTTCGAATGAGTAGCGCGGTTTGCTTTTGTGGTCCGTTTGCTTAACTCTAAACCTGTTTTGTCCATTATGAACGGTAGTAAGCTGAATCTCGTATTCGTTCTTCTCAGGGTTTCCTTTTCCTTCAAACTCACCCACTTCAACCCACTTGCTCCAACGGAATTGCTCAATAGTGTAGGGTAATTCTCCCGTCTCGTTTGTAGTAGTCATAGCCAAAGTACCATTCTTACTAATACCGATTGAAGCAACATCAAACGTACTCATCGCCTTCAAAACCTCTGGATTTACAATCTTTGGTTTACAATCGTCTTTATGCGAAATGCGGATCTCAATGGGAGACCCAAGGTTCAACTGAAAGAAGCTCAAATCAATTTCAAATGCGCTTGAGTTGATTTCGTCTGTTGTAACCTGACCGTTCACTTTTACCTCAAACGTGCAGAAACCAACACCTTCAGATGCAAACGGATTTTGAACATAAAGATTTCTACCGTGGTAATTACCTTCTAAAAGGATGGTGCCTGCCATTGCGGGCATGGTCAGAATCACCATCAAAATTGGAAGAATCTGTTTCTTACTAAAGACGAATCGTGTCATTGCTGTTGAAAACTTGTTAGTTAAAGACAATATTACGCGGTTGCTAAGATAAATCAAAACATGTCTTTACCTAAGGTTTTCGACATGCGGCATTATGAATGGCACCAGCTGTACCTTGCATTCATTGAGCATAACCATTAACCTTGTATAAAGCACTTCTGAAATGAGAATCACTAATGTTTCCGCCTTTCTACTCGTAATTCTCTCAACAGTTACGTTTTATTCTTGCGAAAAAGTTCAATCACAATACGAAGTACGAGTATCAAAGGGAGGTATTGACCTTGGCGGGACCTTAAGAGTTGCCATTTCTGGCGATGTAAACGGCTATTTACCGAACCAAATTTCGGATGCGACTTCATCAGAAATCGGCTTGCATTTACATGAAGGACTACTGAACTTAGATTCGAAAACACTTAAAGTCATTCCGGGCTTGGCTAAAAGTTGGTCGGTAGACAATGCTAAAACCTCATATATTTTCACTCTAAGAAAGGGAGTGAAATTTCATGCAGATAAATGCTTTGGCACCGGAAGTAGAGAAATTACAGCGCATGATTTTGAATACAGTTTCAGACAATTATGCAGTACTGAGGCTGAAAAAGTCTTTAAAACCACGTTCCGCAACCGCGTTTTGGGTGCAAATGAGTTTCATGATGGAACAGCTGAAAGTATCGCTGGCATCACCGTTGTTGATGATTATACTTTGAAGGTTGAGCTTTTTAAAGCTGACCCGTCATTCTTATTCGTCCTAGCCCAACCGTCTACGGCTGTCATATCAGAGAAGTCGGTTGAGCAATACGGAGTAAAAACAACTGTTGGCGCTGGTCCATTTCAGTTCAATTATTCCAAAACCGGAGTAATCCTGATGCGCAATCCCGAGTATTATCAGAAGGATGCATTTGACAATAGATTGCCTTATGCAGACACATTGATTTTCAGGACAATTGCAACCAAAGAGGGACAATTAAATGCCTTTCTTGAGGGTGAAATTGACATCGTTTCGGGATTATACCTTGATCCCGTTAAGCGGATTTTAGAAGCACATGTGGCTGATTTTTCGGGCCAAACACCGAAATACGTTATGCAACGAGAATCGGAGTCTGTCGGCTACGAATCCTACAGTATTTATCGCGCAGACATCAAAGGGTTTGAAAACAATTTTATGGGCTTCCGCGATTTTTTGTCTGTTCAAATTGAACAATAACCGTTTTTAAGAATTTCACCTTTATGGATTTAAAAGGAAAGATTGTGTTAGTAACGGGCGGAAGCAACGGTATTGGCAAACAGACAGCTCTTCAGCTAATGAACGAGGGAGCAACGGTTTATATAACTGGCAGAAACGAAGAGCGGCTACAAGCTGCTGCTTCTGAAATTGGCGCAAAGCCAATCTTGGCAGACTCATCTATTCAGGCAGATGTTGACCGTGTTTTTAATCAAATAATAAGTGAGAAGGGCACATTCGATATTCTGGTAAACAATGCTGGATTTGGTGCTGGTTGGGGTGAAATTGGAGATCTGAGTATGGAAGAAATGCTGAGTGTTTATCAGACCAATGTTTTTGGTGCAACAATGATGGGACAGGCTGCAGCCAACATTTTCAAAGAGCAGAAATCAGGAGCCATTCTCAACATCGGTTCTACGGCATCGGTTAAAGGTTTTGCTAAGGGTAGCATTTATGCTTCGTCAAAATTTGCGCTACGCGGATTAAGCCAATGCTGGCAGGCAGATTTACGACCATACAATGTTCGTGTAATGCACGTAAATCCATCTGAAGTAACTACCGCTTTTGGAAAGGAAGATGGTTTGAGCCGCCCAGAAGTAGACAATAAACTGCGGCCACAAGAAATTGCTGATGTAATTGTATCTCAACTAAAAATGGACGAACGGGGATTTGTGCCGGAAGTGACCGTTTGGGCAACCAACCCTTGGTGAAATACGAGATTCACGTAATGCAATCTTATATTTGATAGCAATACAACTAACCAAAATAATATGACTAACGTTTTTACGCTCGCCTCCATCATACTTATCTTCTCATTCACCACATCCATCGGGCAACCAAACTCGGTAACCGTTGGCAGCACAACACTGGATGTGAGAGTTGTAATTGAGGGCAATAATGAAAATAACGGGATTGATATCCCATGGGAAATTCAGTGGGGATCAGACGACCACATTTGGATGACTGAACGATTTGGGAGAGTGAGCCGATTAAACCCAACAACAGGGGCTCGCACAACAATTTTAGACCTTACAAGCAGTGTTTACGCTAGCTCAGAATCAGGTCTTTTGGGCCTACAGTTACATCCCGATTTCGAAAATACACCTCAGGTTTTTCTCGCCTACACCTATATCAGCAGTGGTATTAAAGAGAGAATTGTCCGTTACGACTACAATAGCACCTCCGGCCTATTAGAAAATCCTTTTACTCTGATTGAGGGAATCAATGGAAATACAACCCATATCGGCTGTCGCTTGCTCATTCTTCCAGAAGACAGCACACTATTGGCTACCACGGGTGATTATCAAACTCAGCCTTCCGCTCAGGATGATAATTCGTTAAGCGGTAAGATTCTCAGAATGAATCTTGATGGGAGCATCCCGATGGACAACCCCTTCGGTTCAACAAGCTACGTTTATAGTAAAGGCCACAGAAACGCACAAGGTTTGTTGGTTGCGCCTAACGGAAACATCTACAGCTCAGAACACGGTCCATCAAGTAACGATGAGTTTAATCTTATTGTTCCGGGAGGAAATTATGGTTGGCCCGATGTGAATGGCTTTTGCAACACCTCCTCTGAAATGAGTGCCTGCAACGCTATGTCAAACTATCAAGACCCCATGGTTAATTGGTACAATAGCTCTACCATCGCCCCATCAGATATTGTTTTATACAACCACCCGGCCATTCCAGAGTGGC
>JBLIGB010000103.1:0-5696 GCA_047636795.1 Bacteroidia bacterium
GAGGATATGCTTAAGACGTTTGAAAAGCTTGGTATTTCATTAGAAGAGCAAAAACGTTTAATGAATGTGGCTGGTTCAAATGTGGCGGTAGATGCCGTATTTGATAGCGTATCAGTTAAAACTACATTTCAAGAAACACTTCGGGACAAAGGCATTATTTTCTGTTCATTTAGCGAAGCAGTAAAAGACCATCCAGAATTGGTGAAAAAGTATCTCGGAAGTGTAGTTCCTTACACGGACAATTTCTATGCAACTTTGAACTCAGCAGTATTCTCTGATGGGTCATTCTGCTACATTCCAAAAGGCGTTCGTTGCCCAATGGAGTTGAGTACGTATTTCCGAATCAACGCTATGAATACGGGTCAGTTTGAACGGACGCTGGTAATTGCAGATGAAGACAGCTATTGCAGTTATTTGGAAGGTTGCACTGCTCCACAGCGAGATGAAAATCAGCTTCATGCGGCAGTTGTAGAATTGGTCGCGCACAAAGGAGCTGAGATTAAATATTCAACGGTTCAGAACTGGTATCCAGGAGATAAAAACGGAAAAGGCGGCATTTACAATTTCGTAACCAAAAGAGGTATTTGTACTGGTGCTTATGCTAAGATTTCTTGGACACAAGTTGAGACTGGAAGTGCGGTCACATGGAAATATCCGTCTTGCATACTTAAAGGAGACCACTCTATCGGAGAGTTCTACTCGGTTGCTGTGACGAATAATTATCAGCAAGCCGATACAGGAACCAAGATGATTCATCTTGGAAAAAACACCAGGAGTACGATTATTAGCAAGGGAGTTTCAGCTGGACATAGCAATAATTCGTATCGTGGATTGGTGAAAATCGGCAAGAATGCAACCAACGCTCGAAATTTCTCACAATGCGATTCACTTTTGTTGAGTTCCACAAGCGGTGCGCACACATTCCCTTACATAGAGTGTGGAAATAAGAGTGCGAAAGTGGAGCATGAAGCCACTACAAGTAAAGTTGGGGAAGACCAGATTTTTTACTGTAACCAGCGTGGATTGGATACCGAGCAGGCTATTGGTCTCATCGTGAACGGATATTGTAAAGAAGTACTGAATAAACTTCCAATGGAATTTGCCGTGGAAGCACAGAAACTATTGAGTATCTCGCTTGAAGGAAGCGTAGGATAAACGAGTAGTACAGACAATGTATTGAGAACACTAAATCTCACATCTCAATACTCACATCACAATTATAAAAAATGAGTTTACTGACTATAAAAAATTTAAGCGCCCGTGTTGAGCAGAAAGACATTCTCAAAGGGTTCAACTTGACTGTTAATCCAGGAGAGGTGCATGCGATTATGGGGCCAAACGGTTCTGGTAAAAGTACCTTGGCATCTGTACTTGCTGGCAATGAAAGCTACGAGGTAACAGATGGTGAAGTCGATTTTGATGGGAAAGACCTGTTTGATATGGCACCAGAAATAAGAGCTCGTGAGGGGCTATTCTTAGCGTTTCAATATCCAGTAGAAATTCCGGGTGTGAGCAACGTCAACTTTATGAAAGCGGCTGTTGCCGAGATTAGAAAGCACAGAGGTCTTGAGCAACTCGTTGCCAAAGATTTCTTAGCTTATATGAAGGAGAAGAAAGCACTTGTAGAATTGGATGGAAAGCTTGCCGGACGTTCGGTAAACGAAGGTTTTTCTGGAGGTGAGAAGAAGCGAAACGAGATTTTTCAAATGGCCATGTTGGATCCGAAATTGGGAATTCTAGATGAAACAGATAGCGGTTTGGATATTGATGCACTTCGTATTGTTGCGAATGGCGTGAACAAGCTTCGCTCGAAAGACAACGCTTTTGTAGTAATAACGCACTATCAAAGATTGCTGGATCATATCGTTCCTGATTTTGTTCATGTTTTATATGATGGAAAGATTGTACGTTCCGGAACAAAAGAGCTTGCCTTAGAGTTAGAAGAAAGAGGTTACGATTGGATTAAAGAAGAATTGGCAGAGGCATGAGCGAGGTAATGACAGTATCAATTTTATCTGAGTTAGTAGTAGGAGCAAAAAGCCCTGCTTCATTCAAAGGAATTCGTTCAGAAGCGGAAGAGTTTTTAGCTGAAAGTCGAATTCCATCCAAGAAGCACGAAGACTGGAAATACACCAACATCAAACGTTTGTTTGATAATGGTTTGAACCTAGTTTCTGGGGGGAATATTACGTTCAATTCTGTTGATGGTGTTGAGGTTTTTTGGTCAACCGATGAAGCATTGGTTGGTTTAACTTCAATCCACACGAAAGAAGCGCATGCTGCCCTGAATACCTGTCTGTTCGAGAAAGTGCTTGTAATCCGAGTTAGGAAAGGAACGCAGGTTAACGATGATTTGATTTTGAATCAAGTCATTAATTTGAAAGACGGAGAATTTACGGCAACGCGAGTTCTAATTGTGGTAGAAGAAAATGCTTCTTTGAAATGTCAATATCATTATTCTGGTTCACCTTCAAACAGTTCGTTGCTGAACAATTTAACGGAGGTTTTTGTTAGCCAAAATTCTCAATTTGAACTGAACTACGTTCAGGAAATTGGTGAAGGAAACTTGATGACAACCACAGAAGTTGAATGTCAGCGAGATTCAACTTTCACAACAAATTGTGTTCAGCTGTGCGGGAGTTTGATTAGAAACAACGTCAATATTGGCCTGAAAGGCGAGAATGTTGAAACGCATCTGAATGGTTTCTACATGCTTAACGATAGGGAATTGTTCGATAATCATACACTAGTAGACCACTTGGTTCCGCATTGCGAAAGCAACGAAATTTATCGTGGAATTTTAGCTGGAAAAAGTACAGGTGTGTTTAACGGAAAAGTGTTTGTACACCGCGATGCACAAAAGACAAATGGGTATCAATCTAATAACAATATTTTGTTGTCTGATGATGCTACCATGAACTCAAAACCGGAGTTGGAAATTTATGCTGACGACGTTCGTTGTTCTCACGGAAGTACAACGGGTCAGTTAGACGATGATGCCGTGTTTTATTTGAGAGCACGCGGATTAGATGAATTTGGAGCAACTGCATTGTTGCTTACAGCTTTTGCAAGTGATGTTCTGAACGGCATTTCAAATGAAGAATTACGAGCTTCTCTCGAAGAAAAAATTCAAGACAAGCTGAAAACAATGAGAGGATGAATGAATTACTGACTGACATAGATGCGATTAGAGCGCAATTTCCCATTCTCAAACGAGAGATAAATGGAAAGCCGCTTGTTTATTTAGATAATGGTGCAACTTCGCAAAAACCGCAGTCGGTAATTGATACTATTTCTCGCTATTACGAGCTTGAAAACAGTAATATTCATCGTGGCGTACACACGCTAAGTCAGGATGCCACCTCAGCTTATGAAGACGTTCGAAAAAAGGTTCAGAAATTCATTAATGCCGAGCATAGCCACGAGGTAATTTTTACTTCTGGAACTACAGGGGGAATCAACTTAGTAGCAAGCTCTTTCGGAGAAAAGTTAGTTCGCGAGGGAGATGAGATTCTCATTACGGCAATGGAGCACCACAGTAATATTGTGCCGTGGCAAATGCTCTGTGAACGCAATGGAGCGCACTTAAAAGTGCTTCCGATTTCTAAAGAAGGAGAGATTGATATTGAAGAGTTTAAGAACTTAATCGGACCGAAAACTGAGCTTATTTCTTTGGTACATGTTTCCAATTCATTGGGGACAATCAATCCGATAAAGGAGATGATTAAGATTGCCCATGAACAGAGCATTCCAGTGTTGATTGACGGAGCTCAGGCAACTCATCACATGCCCGTGGATGTTCAGGATTTAGATGCTGATTTCTACGTCTTTTCGGCCCATAAAATGTATGGCCCAACAGGAGTTGGTGTGTTGTATGGAAAGGAAGAACTATTGAACGATATGACGCCTTACCAAGGTGGTGGCGATATGATTAAAAGTGTAACGTTTGAGAAAACCACTTACAACGAATTACCGTACAAGTTTGAGGCTGGAACACCAAATATATCAGGTGGAATAGCTCTTGGTGCAGCCATTGATTTTATCAACAGTATTGGTTTTGATTTTATTGAGGAACACGAATCGGAATTGTGTCGGTTTGCAACAAGTCAGTTGCGAGATATAAAGGGTTTGCGATTTATCGGCACAGCTAAGGAAAGAGCTGGTTCAGTGTCTTTTCTCCTTGATGGGATTCATCCTTATGATACAGGAATAATCTTGGACAAATTGGGAATTGCTGTGAGAACTGGACATCATTGCACGCAACCAGTGATGAACTTTTTCGAAGTTCCAGGTACAGTTCGGGCATCCTTTGCGGTGTACAACACTAAACAAGAGGTAGTAAAACTTGTTGAGGGGATAGACAGAGTTAAAAGAATGTTTTAATGGAAAGCGTTTTGGAGAAAATATCAGAGAAGGAAGAAGCCATAATTGAAGAGTTTGCACTTTTTGATGATTGGATGGATAAGTATGAGCATATCATTGGACTTGGAAAGGAATTGCCGCTAATTGAGGATGGATTGAAATCAGATGATTTGTTGATTAGAGGTTGTCAGAGCCGTGTTTGGCTTCATGCCAAAATGGAGAACACTATAGTGACGTTTACGGCAGATAGTGATGCAATCATCACAAAAGGTATTATCAGTTTACTTGTAAGGGTATTGTCTGGTCAAACACCAGCTGAAATTATCGAAACTGATTTGAACTTTATCCAACACATCGGATTGAAAGAGCATTTATCGCCAACACGTTCTAACGGACTAGTAAGTATGGTAAAGCAAATGAAGTTGTATGCTTTGGCGTTCAAAACCCAACAAAACGGTTAATTATGGCCTTATCATTGAGTGAAAAGATGAAGATAGAAGAGCGCGTAATTGATGCGTTACGAACTATTTACGACCCAGAAATCCCCGTTGATATTTATGAGCTTGGGTTGATTTATGAGGTTAAAATTAACGATGATGGACACGCAGATGTACTGATGACTTTGACTTCACCAAGCTGCCCAGTTGCCGAAAGTCTGCCTCTAGAGGTAGAAGAGAAAGTAAAAGAGGCAAAAGGGGTAGAAAGCAGTAAAGTTGAACTCACATTTGAACCACCATGGGACAAAGATATGATGAGTGAAGCTGCTTTGCTCGAACTCGGTTTTATGTAATGTCGGAGGAAAATGAAATAAGGAATAAGGTTGCGGAAAGCGCTCTTATTACATACAATTTGGAAGATTTATACCAAGTTGGGCCGCGAGTGACTTTTGACCTAAAAGACTTCCTTTTTGAAGGCCTTATTCTCAGAGAAAAGGATTACCGCCAAGCGTTGAAGGATTTTGATTGGAGTGTGTACCAAGATTGCCTAGTAAATCTTGAATGTACCGCAGATGCCATTGTCCCCCAGTGGGCGTTTATGCTGGCATCTACCTATCTAAAACCAGTAACCAGAAGAGTAATAATGGGGACTTCCGAAACGCTTGAAACGGTTCTTTATCAGGAAGTTCTAGTAAAGCTTGATTTGGAGCAATTTCGCGATGAGCGTGTGATTGTGAAAGGTTGTAGCAAGTACCCTGTTCCTACTTCGGCCTACGTGGAGTTGGTCTCTACGCTAAGCCCCGTTGCTAAAAGCATTATGTACGGTGAAGCTTGCAGTACGGTACCGTTGTTTAAACGCTAAACAAACGCTTGCATTTCGTACAGTTTCTTGTAAAC
>JBLIGB010000104.1:0-5670 GCA_047636795.1 Bacteroidia bacterium
GAGATTGTATTCAATCAGATTTATGGTGTGGCACTATTGGATGAAATGCAGCGTATTCAGCGCCAGCTTCAGGAAGACGAGGAATTGCTGCACATTGGCGAGTTCAACCATTTAGTAAGCAACGTGGTAATGACCGAAACTGCTCCATTCATTTACGAACGAATTGGTCACCGTTTCAAGCACTTTCTCGTGGATGAGTTTCAGGACACCAGCGTTCTGCAATGGTTCAATCTGTTGCCACTAATTGATGAGAGCCTTGCACATGATAACCTTTGTCTAGTTGTGGGCGATGCTAAACAGAGTATTTACCGTTGGCGTGGTGGCGATGTACAACAGTTCGTTGAACTCCCAACCATTCACAGAACGGAATCTCTGAAAGAACAATTTGAACTGAATCCCGAAACGGGAAGATTGATTGCGCAGCGCGAAATAGCGTTAAAGTCCAATGCTCAGATTGAAAATCTAGACCACAACTATCGTTCGAGCTCAACGGTTGTCAACTTTAATAATGAGCTTTTCTCCTTTCTGAAACCGCAGATGCCTGAGGAACTTCAGAAAATGTATGATGGAAATGAGCAAAAACCATTTAGCAAGAAGGAAGGTTTTGTTTCAGCAAAATTCTTCCGTCAAGAAGGCAACGAACGCACATGGCCAGAATATGACGGCCTAGTTCTAGAGCAAATGCAAACGTGGGTAGAAGAATGTATTTCTGATGGATTTGCACCTGGGGACATCGCGGTCATTTGCCGCGCCAACAAGGATTTGGTCAAAACGGCGCAGTTCCTCATCGAGAACGGTTTCAAAGTTGTTTCCAACGAATCTTTGCTGATAAACAGCTCCCCGATGGTTCGATTGTTGGTCAATTTAGCAACCTTCATTTCTGCGCCAGACGACCGCATCAACATTGCAGAAATGATGCAGCATTTGGGAATGGTTCGAAATGAAACTAAACTCACTTCAGACAGATTGATGCAGGTGAATCAGCAGAACGGAAAAGCAGTGATTCTCTCCTTGTTGATGGAATTGTATCCAAAACTAAACTGGAACCAACTCAAACAGGAGTCCTTGTTCGGTCTGTTCGAACACATGAAACACTCGCTTTTCGAGAACGAGCAGGATGCCTACCTCACGTTTTTCATGGATGAAGTGTTAAGCTTCGGGAAATCGAAAAGCAACGATTTAACTTCGTTTCTTGAAAATTGGACAGAGAAGCGTGGCAAACTTTCTATTGCACTTTCCGAGAATTCAGAAGCTATCCGTTTGCTCACTATTCACAAAAGCAAAGGATTGGAATTTCCTGTGGTAATGCATTCGTTTGCGGATTATAAGGACGAATCAACGGGTAACTCTATTTGGGTTTATGCGGATGATGAGAAACTGAAACCACTTGACCGATTGCGCATTTCCACAACCGAAAAGCTTACCGAAACACCATTCGCTGACAACTACGAGCACGAAAAATCGCTTGGCTCAATGGATATGTTCAACATGCTTTATGTCGCGTTAACCCGTCCTATCAATCGACTCTATGTAAGTGGGAAATTGAAAAAGGAGAACGCGAAAGACCAATCAGCTTCCACAGCTATTCAATATGTATTCGAACATCTGAATGCTATGGAACCAACTGTTTCTGAAGAACTATCATTTGAGATTGGAGCACGTTCTAAAATCAAAAGGGAAGAAAAAACAAACAATGGTTTTCAAACCACAATGGTTGGAAATCCTTTCTGGAAACAGCGCATCAGCATTTCTAGACCATCAAATGAACGTTGGAAGACCGCCAACCCGAATGATGCACGGAATCTTGGAATTCTCATCCACGAAGCGATGGCTAACATCAAAACTTCCAAGGATGTTAACTCGGCTTTATCATTACTTGTAGAAGATGGACGGATTAGCGTTTCGGAAACGGAATCGCTTGCTGAGAAGATTCAACACTTAATTACAAAAGATGAGCTTTTCGCTCTTTATTCCGAAGGAAAGCAGATTAGGAATGAAGCCGACATTCAGCTGAGTAACGGCAAATGGGTTCGTCCAGATCGCGTTGTCTTTTCTGAAGACCAAGCTTGGGTTTTGGATTACAAAACGGGAGAGGAATTGCGAAAGCATCATCAGCAAATGAATACTTACAAAGAAGCAATGCGCGAGTTGGGATTTAAACAAGTGGAAGGTCTGCTCGTTTACATAGATGAAGAACGGATTGTGACCGTTTGATAGAACGCTTACCTAAATTTACAGCATGAAAGGAAACAGTCATATTGAAGAAGGAAAAATCCTTCTCCAGAAAGGTGAAATAGAACCAGCTCTCAGACATTTTCAGCAAGTAGTTGATTCAAATCCTGTAAACCATTTAGCCATTTATTATGTGGCGTTAAGTCATTTGAAATTGGACAAGATTCCGATGGCACTTATTGAGTTTGACCGTTCATTAGAACTTTCTCCGAATAACGTGATGTATTTGAGTGACCGTGCCGTAGCGAAGCTTCGATTGAAGGATGAACGCGGCACAATGGCCGACTTAAACAAGTGCGTGGAGCTAGACCCAAACTACAGCTATCGCTATTCGCTGCGCGCATTTATTAGAAACGGATTTGGTGACGTGGATGGAGCAATAGCGGATTACAAAAAAGCGATTGAGCTTGACCCAGACGATCCCATTACGATTAATAATTTGGGGATGTGCGAAGAACAGCAAGGCTATAAAAGCTCTGCACAACGCAGATTTGAAGAAGCCGATAAACTGTCGGAGACTGGCGCAAAGAAAGACGACCATACTATTCAAATGAAATCGGAAGAAAGGGAAGTAATAGAGGTAAAACCCACTTATTGGGAGACTATTCGTTCCGTTTTCACAGACAGCGAGCAGCGCTCTGAATTCCTCAATTTTACAGAAAATCTTATCACAGGTAAGAACAAAACCAAATGAACTTTTTACATCGATTCAAATTCTTCGCAATTGGTGTTGGACTCGGATGCCTGGTTGTCTATGGTCTACTCATACGCGACCGCGACTTTCCAGCTTGGCTGCCGGAAGATCGCGTATTGGAAGAATTGGCGGTGGATTCCATCATCATTAGAGATGGTGTTCAACTTTCATTTGCAGATTCCCTTTTGACTGAGCACATCTTGGATTCTGATGTAATTTTTGACGAAAGTAGCGTGCGAGACATGGCTTGCCGTGAATACCAACTGGAATCTGATACGGAACGAATGAGGTTCAAAATCTGCAATAAACGTATTGAACTTTACGAATACAAGCCGAAGTAATTAAGTTCAGAAACCTCTTAGTTAAAGCCCACTATCTTCAGGTATCGTCACCCTGAACTCGTTTCAGGGTCTAAAATATTGGCTGACAGATGCTGAAACAAGTTCAGCATGACCGATTAGAAATCCCGGTCAAGAAAAAAAAGTGTTAAACCTTATTTAAGCGATTCAGACTTTGCTATTACTTTCTCACTTTCAGGGAAGAATTGTAACGCCCAGCCAATAGTCTTCTTAGCTGAATCAGCATAATTCAGTTCCATCATAATATCGGTCCAACGTAAAAGTCCATCCTCCAAAACAGGACCAGAAGCTTTGCTCGGACGGTATCTTTCTTTAGCGTACAGTGGTATAAGACCATTCATCGCTTGCTGAATATCACGCTCTGCTTGTCCAACGTTTCTGTTCATGTGTTCTAAAACACCTTTAAAGAAAAGCAAATTGTAATCGTCTGGGATTGCTTTGGTCATGTACTTATAACCTGAAACCGCATTTCGCATTTTTCGTTCATCACCAATCCATTGTGCTGCATCGGCAATTCCTGCCTTTTTCAAGTCTTCAAAGAAATCCTCGTTATCTTCCATCCAAACACCATCTTTATCCTTTTTGGCAAACTTAGATGCATACTTCAAAGCATCGCGTAGCGCCTTCGGATATTCTTCTTGCACCTCCTCATCATTCATCTGGCTTATTTCATACCATGCCATAGAAATATAGAGGTAAATCTCAGGGTCTTTTTTGTACTTATCATTTTCAATCATCTTCATACCCTTGTATGCGACATCCTCATACTTTTCTTCCATAAAACGTTTTTCCATCTTAAAATTCATGCCTCCTATAACTTGAGCAGACACGGATGAACTAATGAGAATGATGGCGAAAAATGGTAAAATGCGATTGAAAAAACTCATAATAGTATTTGTTGTTTTTGATATATTGCGAATGTAGGCAACTATCATGCGAAAGTCGAAATTGAAGCTACAAACCTGTTAAAACCTAAAAATCTTTTTGAAAAAACAATTCTTCGACAATAAGCACGTTTCAAGTTTCAGCATATAATTGATGACTCTTTAATCGAAATGGGAAGTAGGTTACTCTATTCAACTTGTTGATTCATGCTTAATAGTTGAGACTCATTGATTTGTTCTATTTTCGAATCTTGAAAAACCAATAGCTATGAGAACATTTACATTAGTAATGATCAGCGCGGTCTTGTTAAGCGCTTGTGACCAACGAGAAAAGGAACTGGAACAAAAGGTTCTTGAACTTGAGGAACAGTCAAATCAGAAAGACCAAGACATTAATCTTTTCATCTCGTCTCTGAATAACATTCAGTCGAACTTAGATAGCATAAAAGATTTGGAGGGCATTGTAACGGCCAGAGCTATTTCTGGAGAGAAATCGACCAATGCTGAGGATGCTATTGTCGATGACATGATGCTCATTTATAAGAACATGAAGCAAACCCGTGAACAGATTGAAACGCTGGAGAAAAAAATGAATCAGAGTTCAATTGTCTCAGACCAACTAAAAGTGCTTCTGGCAAGTCTCAAAAAAGATATCCAACAGAAAGATGAGGAGATTGCCATGTTGAAAGAAGGATTAGCTGAATCCAGCATCTACATTGATAAATTGATGGTAAGCGTTGATCGTCTTGCCTTGGAGAACGAAAGACGAATTCTGGTTATTCAGGATAAGAACAAAGCACTCCAAGCGAAGGAAGAAGAACTCCAAACTGGTTACTGGGCAATTGGGACTACTAAAGATTTAAGAGAAAAGAACATTATTGATAAAGACGGTGCTTTTCTTGGACTTGGCGGTGTAAAGGTTGTTTCTGAGGATATGAACCTTCAAGATCTTACATCAGTAAACATTCTGGAGACTACCGAAATTGTTATTGACGCAAAGAAAGCTGAGTTAGTTACTTCTCACCCAAAACACACGTATGAGTTTTTGGAAGAAGGAAAGAAAGTGACCAAATTGGTGATTGATGACCCTGAAGCATTCTGGCAAAACTCTAAGGTGCTAGTTATTGTAACTAACTAGGTAATAAGGCGAACGGAATGGATTCCAAAACCTTCGCAAAGCAATTTTTACTAGACGAAGTTGAACAAATGAAAGCCGCCAATGTGCGGCTTCATTTGCTTTCGGCCATGACCCATGGGATTGAAACTGCTGGTGCATTGCTCGACCAATTACCTTTTAAAGCCAAGGGGCAAGGCAAAAATCGATTCGACTTAGCACTGAGGAAACTATTCCCATTAGAATACTTACAGGCTAATGAAAAAGTAAACCTCTACAGTCAGCTACGCAGCCACATGGCACATTGCATGTTGCCGGCAAAAACGGTGTCAATTGAGATATCAGAAGAGAATCATCTCGATTTCTCAGAGAAAGTGATTCAAATCA
>JBLIGB010000105.1:0-5662 GCA_047636795.1 Bacteroidia bacterium
ACCTCTCTTCTCCGAATGTAGTTGATTGGCAATACGAGCTTGGAGATGGTTCAGAGTCTATACTTCAAAATCCGAGTCATGAATATCCTGATACTGGTCATTATGATATTTGGCAGTATGTGACAACTCAGTATGGTTGTAAAGACACGGCCAATTTCCAAGTGAAGATTGACCCCGAATTCAGGTTTTACATTCCATCGGCTTTCACGCCAGATGAGGACGATAAAAACGAACAATTCTCTGGAGCAGGAATGGGTATTGTCGATTACCGAATGCGGATTTATAATCGGTGGGGAGAAATGATTTTTGAATCAAACGAGTACGATTACCATTGGGATGGAACCCATAGAGGAAAACAGGTTCAAAAGGGAGTATATATCTACCGTTTCGACCTTTTAGACGTATTGGGAGAACCGCATATCTACCGTGGCAGCGTTACGCTTTTCAGGTAAATGCTGAAGTTGGTTATCTGAAATCGACGACATCGTAGTCTTCGGCTTCGTAATTAGATTGTGAGAAAACGAACAGTTTAGCTGAAACACCAGAATTAGTTTTCATCGTTTTAACCTCTAGCAAATAATTCGTTCCGTCTTTCCCAAATGTTTTGGAATAAGCGATGTGATTTGTCTTCTTTTCAACTCCCATTCTTATTCTGGAATAAGACTTTTTCCCCGGGTCTTCTGGAAATAAATCAACCACATTCAATGTCTTACTATCCTTCGTTTCCTCCGAATGAAATTGAGCTTTGTATCCCTTGTCATATTGGCTAAAAAAGTTTGCAGGATCAAGCTCTGTCTCACTTTTAAACTCTTCAACAGATTTGATGTGCACTTCTAAGTCTTCCTTCATAACGTACCAAACAATAGCGCCATCGCTGTATATATCTTGCCCCATAAGTTGAAGATGGAACTTCTCTCCTGCAAGTGTCAATTCACCATCGCGTGTATCGTTTATCCCAGCTTCTTTATTTTCAAGGGTGTAGCTAAACGTAACTTGAATGTCTTTGTAAGCGCTGTTTGTTGCGCTAACCGTCTTTAGAATAGCTACTGATTTATCGCCCGATTGGGCAAACACCGAAAGCGGTATAAGTACTGTTACAAATAATTTTTTAAGCATATCTGTTTTTTCTCAACTATTGTGTTGCAACTTCTGTTCCAAACTTATTTCATCTGAAATAAGTACTTGTCTAGCTTTACTTCCTTCGAATGGTCCAATGATGCCAGCTGCTTCCAGTTGGTCCACAATTCTACCCGCTCGGTTATAACCCAATTTCAATCTTCGCTGAAGTAAAGAAGCTGAACCTTGCTGATGCTGGACCACAATTCTAGCGGCATCTTCAAACAAGACATCCTTATCGTCAAGGTCAACTGCGCCAACCTCTCCGTTACTACCACTTTCATCAATATATTCGGGTAACCCGAAGGCACTTGGATATGCTTGTTGTGAGCCAATCCAATCGCAAACTTTTTCCACCTCAGGTGTATCAATGAATGCGCACTGTAAACGAATCATTTCGTTTCCTGTAGACATAAGCATGTCACCACGACCAATCAATTGGTCAGCCCCACCAGCATCCAAAATCGTTCTGGAGTCAATTTTAGAAGTAACACGGAAAGCAATTCTAGCAGGGAAGTTTGCCTTTATCGTACCTGTAATGATGTTTACAGAAGGACGCTGAGTGGCAATAATCAAGTGAATACCAATAGCACGGGCTAATTGCGCCAAGCGGGCAATCGGAGTTTCAACCTCTTTACCAGCGGTCATAATTAAATCAGCAAACTCATCTACAACCAAAACGATATAAGGCAAAAACATGTGCCCTTCTTTCGGATTAAGTTTCCTAGCAATGAACTTTGCGTTGTATTCTTTGAGGTTTCGACATTGAGCATTTTTCAGCATCTCATACCGATTATCCATTTCTAAGCACAGCGAGTTAAGCGTGGTTACAACCTTCTGCGTATCCGTAATAATCGCTTCCTCCGTATCGGGAATTTTAGCGAGAAAATGACGTTCGATTTTATTGAAAAGTGTTAGCTCCACTTTTTTCGGGTCTACCAAGACAAACTTTACCTGTGCGGGATGTTTTTTGTAAAGAATGGAAGCTATAACCGCATTCAATCCAACAGATTTACCTTGCCCAGTTGCTCCCGCCATAAGTAAGTGAGGCATTTTGGTTAAGTCGGTAACGTATGTTTCGTTAGAAATAGTTTTTCCCAAGGCAATTGGCAATTCCATTTTAGAGTGCTGGAATTTCTCTGAGCTCAGCACGGCTTTCATGGAAACCGTGTCGGGCTTCAGATTCGGGACTTCAATACCGATGGTTCCTTTTCCAGGAATGGGGGCAATAATTCGAATTCCTAATGCCGAAAGACTAAGTGCGATATCATCCTCTAAGTTCTTAATCTTAGCAATTCGGATGCCTGGAGCAGGAACGATTTCGTAAAGCGTGACCGTAGGGCCAATGGTTGCTTTAATGCGCTCAATTTCAATATTGTAGTTCTTAAGCGTAGAAACGATTCGGTTTTTGTTCCCTTCAAGTTCTTCTTGATCTACCGAGATTTCACCTTTTTCATATACCTCTAATAGGCTGATTGGTGGCTTTTTGTAGTGACTTAGGTCAAGAGTTGGGTCATATTCTCCCATTCCTTCACCATCAGCCTCAGAAACAGTTTCCTCTTCAACCTTAGTCGCTTCAATGTCAAACTGAACATCTTCGAGTAAAGGGCTTGCATCAGGTGTTGGGGCATCTACCACCATCGGACGCTCGAAAGGCGTTGTTTCTAACTCTAATTCTTTCTCTACTTCTGGCTCTTCTTTAATAATTGGTTTTTTTTCTTCAACCGTAGTGGCTGTTAAATCCAAGTCGTTGGTTTTAATTGTAATATCTGCTACGGCTTCAAAACTGCTATCTTCAATTTCAGGGCTTTCATCTTCGGGTACCTCTTTTTGAGCAAACAAGGCTTTAATAGCATCAACCGAAAAGTTGAAAACAACAGCTAGATACACCACCGAAAGAAACAATAGGAGGAGAGCCGTACCTACTGAACCAATTAAACTTGAAGTCCAGCGGTTAAGCTGATAGCCCAAAGCCCCGGAAAGAAGGGAGTTCTCTACAAAGAGAAAGCCCATTGACATTGGAAGTACATAAAGAAAGAAAAGAGAATGTTTTAGCGACTTGCTAATTGGTAGCAGTCGTTTTCTAAAAAGGATTTGAAATCCAATGAGCAACAACAGAAATGGGAATAAAAAAGCAGCAATTCCAAACCAATTGTAAATGAATTTGTGTCCCATGGCAGCGCCAAGCTTACCCATCCAGTTGTTAACCTTCTCCTCGGGATTCATCACTTTCTCCCACATATCCTGTAATTGACTCTGATCCGCAAATCCGTCAATTATATAAGAAATAAAGGATAATGTGAGGAATGCAGAAAGAAGAATAAAAAACAGACCGAGAACAGTTCTTGTTCTCGAATCAGCAAGAAATTCCAAAAGGCCATTTTTGACATTCTTCGTGCTCTTGGCTTTTCCCTTTGTACTACCTGATTTCTCTTGTTTTTCACCCATTCTACTACTAAATCAAAAGTAAGAAAAAGCCGAACAGATAATTGTTCGGGCAATTGGATAGAACGAACGGAATATGAACTTATTCTAAACTAGAAATTTTGGAAGATATCAGTCATCTCGTCAATTGTAATGGGCTGATATTCTTTTGTGATGGTGAAATCCTCATCTGGATATTCTTCTGCCACAACTGAAGTTGCAATCATGTGCATATTCAAATTAAACTGCGTTACTTGTGCTTCCATCAATACACCTTTAATGTCGTAGAAAGGTGTGCACCAATTCGGCTTATCAAGCCCAATTTGGTCAGTGTAAAACACATCGAAATACTTTGACGTGTCATTGCCAAAGCTCACATGTGCGTGATTGCATTGGTATCCTGCGATTACCTTTAAGCTATCGGTGTAAGTGATTTTCATGCCATCAGGCTTCTTGCCGTATTCCTCCATTATTTCTAAGCTATCCATCTCTAAACCGGAATACTTGCTGGCTATGCGTACTAAATGTGTCACTTTTCGATCTTTACTATTCGTTAAGAGGGACGTGCTAAAAACTGCCATGGAGGTTTTAAGTTCGTTTCTAGTGTTGTTGTCCTTAAACTTGAATTCCATCTCCTTGGGAAACATGGAGGTGAAAATATTGTCCTCCTTAAACTGGGGGTAAGAAAGCTTATATACAATCTTACCTTCATCAATAATAGGAATGCCAGAATCACCATCAGTTTCCTGACTGCAACCTGAAAATAATAGTACAGCCACTGAGCAGTAAGCTAGCAGTGTGCTTTTGAGTAAGTTTTTTCTCAAACGAGTTATCTTTTTAGGCGTGTCGTCCAAGTTCCTGGTTTCCTTATCGCAAGATAGTGAGCTGTTCTTGCCATACAAGATTCACCTACAATATTTTGCGAGATATGCGTAACGGTAAATAATCACACAAGGTTACGAGCCAATTCAAATTAATAGCCTAGTGTTTTAAGCATTCCTTCGTGGCTTTGCTCTTCAGCAAAAAGTTCAGATTTCAGTTCTCCATTTTCGTCTTTCTTGATAAGAACTTGCTTCGGAGAAGGTATTAAGCAATGCTGAGTGCCGCCATAACCACCCAATGCATTTTGATAGGCACCTGTGTTGAAAAAGCCTATGTAAAGCGGTTTGTTTTGATCGTATCTAGGCAAATAAATATTGTTTACGTGTGCCTCAACATTATAGTAATCTTGACTATCGCATGTCAACCCACCGAGGTTTACACGTTCGTATGGTTCGTTCCAGTTGTTTATGGCAAGCATTATGAAACGCTTATTGATGGCCCAACTATCTGGTAATGTGGTAATGAAAGAACTGTCTATCATGTTCCAACATTCAACATCATTCTGCTGCTTTTGGTCAATAATAGAGTAGATGGTTGCTCCGCTTTCGGCTACAGTGAAACTTCCAAACTCTGTGAGAATATTTGGTTCGGGAACACCTTCTTTTTTGCAATGTTCCTTTATATGTCGAACAATTTCCTTGGTTAGATATTCATAGTCAAACTCATCTGCCAAAGACTGTTTTATGGGAAATCCACCACCAATATTCAGGCTATCTAGCGATGGACATACTTTTTTTAAGTCAGAATAAACCTTCAGGCACTTTTCCAGTTCGTTCCAATAATAAAGACTGTCTTCGATTCCATTGTCTATAAAGAAGTGAAGCATTGTAAGATTGAATACCTCACTGGTGGCAATTTCACTCTCATAAAAAGACTGAATGTTTCGATGCCTTATTCCTAAACGTGCGGTGTAATATTCAGATTGAGGCTCCTCGCCAGTGGCAATTCTAATTCCAACATTGCAGGGCTTTTTAACCATGTGCTTTAGCAAATCCAGTTCCTTTTGGTTATCAAGAACTGGAACGCTGTTGAACCCATCATTTATTAAATCCGAAATAAGTTTAGCATACAATTCACGCTTATATCCATTATGAACCAATAATGTGTTTTTACTAATTTTATTTTGCTCAAAAAGTTTGCGGATAATATGGATATCGTAGGCGGACGAAGTTTCCAATTCTACGTTATTCTTTAGAACTTCGTCCAAAACAAAGGCAAAGTGGGAACTCTTGGTGCAGTA
>JBLIGB010000106.1:0-5602 GCA_047636795.1 Bacteroidia bacterium
AATAACAAAACACCAATTAGCAACTGGTTGATGGCCGTTTTCTCATAAATACTCTGAATAAGTGTCATATCATTGCGTTTCCAAGCATCGGAAATAATCGGTACTGCGATGTTTCCAATGGCGTTGCGCGGGATGTTAATAACGGCTACGATATAAAACGCCACCGCATAAAACGCCACTTGCTCTAACCCAACCATCTGCTGAATCATCAGTACATCGATATTTATCAGAATCACTGACCCCACTCCCGATAGGATAGTGAAGCCACTGTAGCTTACAATGTCTTTTTTTAATTCTGCAGATAGAAACCCAGACCTATACTTTAAATGAAGCTCCTTCTTGATAATTAAAAAAGCTGCCATCCCAAAAGCAATCAGTCCATACTGACCGATAAACAACCACATAAACTGTTCGAAATCAATAACCCCGAAATACGTGAGTAGAATTAAAACCATGGTCAGGAATCGAACCAGGATTTCACGATATATAACGTCAATTACTGCAAAATGAAGCGCACGAGCATAGGATCTAAAAATTTGAAAAATGACCTCGAATGCGAGATATGGGAACAGGAGAATGTAAAAATCGACAAAGAGGGTAGAGCGTTCTACGTAGTGCGAAACGATGTAGGGCTTGAAAAGAAATAGGAATGCAGAAGTGACTCCAATTCCAACGAGACCCAAGGCCAAAGCCCTAGGTAGTAAGCCATTATGTTCCGCATTATTATCCTTGAAAAATGGGAAAAACCGAATAATGGAATTAATCATTCCGAACAGTGCAAACTGGGATAGAATGCCAACCGCTGCTATCAAAACGCGTGTAAGTCCGAATTCCTCTGGCGAAAAAAACCGCGGAAAAAGTAATACGACATTCACGTATCCCAAACCCACGCCCAGATAAGCGAAAACCGAAATAAGAATACTCTGTCTTCTAATGCTTCCCACTCAATAGGCGCTGTTTTTTATAGCCATGAACAAATGTATGGTAAGCAAGCGGTATTCATTCCTACATATTGATGGTCTTTTCTTATCAAATTGTAAAAGTAGTCGGTATCAAAAGAGTTAGTTATGATGGAATGTTAATCCATGTTCCAACTATTTTGAGGTCTATTAGAGCACGCTGATTCTCCTGTTCAATCACTTACTTTTGCGCCCAATGAGAAAAATAATTGAGCAGCTTATTGTGTTTGTTTTCGATTTACTCGATTCACTTACACCGAAAAAGCGTTACATCGTTTTCTCCACTAGGTCTGCGAATGATTATGCAGACAACAGCAAGGTTCTTTTCGAGCATTTTTTATCTCAGAAAAGAGAAGATGTGTTCTTTTACACTAAGCGTAAAGATGTACTTCGCAAGATTCCGAGAAACGGAATTTATGCCTACAGCTTTAAAGGAGTGTATATTCTGCTGCGTTCTAGAATGTTATTTTTCACCCACGGGTCTTCTGACTATTCACCGTTCAACCCAAAAAAAAATCGTGGGAGAATCTTCGTCAACCTATTTCATGCCATTGCAGTGAAGAAAGTTGGACATCGGAACAACCTTGAGAGTATTAAGGAATCTAAAAAGTGGGATTACTTTCTGGTTTCGTCAGAGTTCGAGTCTTTGTTTATTCAACAACAATATTCTCTCAAATCCGAACAAATTTTAGTTACTGGTCAACCAAGAAATGACGCTCTAGCCAGTGAGCAAAAGCCTACTAAAAATGATGGCTCCAAGTTGTTTCTTTATGCACCCACGTTTAGAGATACGAACGTTACCACGCTCCTTCCATTCGCTGATAAAGACATTCATAAACTGGATGATTTTTTAGGCGATATCAACACGAAAATCATGATTCGGCTTCATATAAATGAGGAAAAAGTTTATGTCGAATCTGGCGAATATGAGAACCTTAAGAACATTTTTTTTGCGGGATTTGAAAAGCATCCTTCGGTAAATGACATTTTGCCTTGGTTTGATGGTCTGATTACTGATTATTCAAGTATTTGCCTCGATTACCTCTTGCTAAATCGTCCGATAGGCTACATACCTTATGACTATGATGCGTACGATAAAGAGCGCGGTTTTTCTTTTGATTACTACGAGCATCTTGCGGGACCTGCATTAAATTCTCAAAAGGAACTTGAAATTTTTCTAAAGCTGAAAGAAGATACTTTTGCAGCCAAACGATCTGAACTTAAAAACCTGTTTCACACCTACCAAGACGGAAAAGCTTCGGAGCGACTATACAACGTAATTAACGCATTATGAATCTAAGTTTTCAAGACAAAAACTACTGGGAAGAGTACTATTCTCATGCTGACAGAATACCTGAAACACCAAGCCCTTTCGCTATGTTTTTGGCGAACGATGGTCTTATTGTCAACAGTTCCATTATTGAGCTTGGATGCGGCAACGGAAGAGATGCCAAATTTTTCACGAAAACTGCTAAATCGGTTATTGCTGTCGATCAATGTATCAACACCACTTCGATGTTGGATAAGCTTGATGGGATTAGCTCATACCCCGCAGATTTCACCAACCTAGCTGCTGTAGATGACGCTGATAAACTTGACGTTGTTTACTCCCGTTTTACCATTCATGCCGTTGATGTAGATGGTGAGAACAGAACGCTTACTTGGATTCTAAAAAATCTAAAGCCTGGAGGCCTTTTTTGCTGTGAAGTGCGAACAACCAAGGATAATCTTTGGGGCAAGGGCGTTGACAAAGGTGGCAATGTTTGGTACTACAATAGTCATCACCGGAGGTTTGTTGTTTCCGAAGAGTTTGTTTCCAAAGTGAAGGAATATGGCTTTGAAATAAAATCTGCTAAAGAAGACAAAGGGTTTGCTCCTTACAAAACGGAAGATCCGATTGTTCTACGGATTATTGCCCGCAAGCCCTCTGCTTAGATAGAAACTAAAGCTTCGGTGAAACATCCTTCTACGTTTGGATTAATCCAAGCTTCTTAAAACCACGTCAAGTTTCTTCGTCAATGCTCTTCTCGAATAAGACCCAACATGGGAGGTTTTGAGGCTAATAGTCGTTTCTTGAAAGTGTTTTAGTTGCTCTTCCATAAACTGACGAATCCCGGTTTCATCAGCGTAATCAAACATCTTACCTGTGCCCGTTTCATTAAGAATAGCGGCAGCATCTCCATCAGCAGGCCCAATTCCAAGAATTGGCCTGTTCAGAGCCAGATATTCAAATATTTTTCCGGTGAGAATTCCTTTGTTGTTTTCAATCTTTGGTATAACCAATAAAAGAACGCTGCACGCAGCCGCTTTTTCTATGGCTTGATCGTGATTGAGGTAGCCTGTAAATTCAGTTTTTGTTGATACTTCTTCAATTCGGTTTCTAAACTGGGTAGGTACATCACCAATAAAACGAAATGCAATATCAACTTCTATTGAACCAACCGTTTTCAATAAGGCAGTAACGTCATATTGATCTGTAATTGTTCCCATGTAACCAATGGTGAACTGTTTATCGAACGGAATATCAAACTGAAAATCATCCTCATCGAATCCGTTCGGAATTACTTCGACATTCTCTTGTTTCAACCTTGGAGCAAGCTCGCAGAACTCGCCTGCTAAACTTTGGCTTACCGTTATTACGCGATCAGCATTTTCCAAGACGGCAAGCTCCAACTTGACATTTCTATTTTTAGCCCATTTGGTCTGAAGTAATTCAGAAACGTAATAAATCTTGGTCCATGGATCCCGCATATCTGCAACCCACTTGATGTTTCTTGTTTTCTTGAGTTCTAGCCCAATTAACTGCGTAGAATGTGGTGGCGATGTAGTTACAACCATATCAATACCATGCGTATCAATAAGTTCATTCGCCTTCTTGATGGCATACTGATTCCAGCCTTTACGCGGGTCTGGAATAAACATGTTTCCACGAATAAATCGGGCTAGCTTTTTAACTAAGCCAGAAATGCCATGCACAGTTTCATTAGCGAAACCACTTGATGGTGCTGTTCTGCCAAACAAACTGTAAATGACGTACGGGTCGGATGTCTTTGTTGTATGAACATGAATATTCTGAGGTACTTCCGACAATAGCGATTCATCTAGCTGAGGATAATTCGCTGTCTCTGCATTCACAGTTAACACATGAACCTCATAGCCGAACTCGGGTAAATACTTGGCAAACTTTAACCACCGCTGTACTCCAGCACCTCCACTTGGTGGCCAGTAATACGTGATGATGAGAATTTTCTTCAAGACATTCATACCATTGGCATCAGTCTTTCTTAGCTCTCATATCTCCCACTACTCCACCAATTACAAATAGCACTAGGAGGATAGATCCCGCAAGCGATATTTTTTCTCCCGTGGCATAAACTTCCGGTTCAAATTTGAACTCAACCTCATGATTCCCAGCAGGAATGCGCATACTTCTAAGAACATAATTTGCTCTCAAATGTGAATGCAATTCGCCATCAACGTAAGCATTCCAGCCGTTGGCGAAATAAATTTCGGAGAACACCGCCAACTGCTCTGTAGTTGTTTCGGTTTCGTACTTCAAATAATTAGACTTGTACTCCAAAAAGTAAATATTTGCAGCATTATCTGTAGAGGGCTGAAATCCGCTCAATTGATTAGCAAACCTCTTATCGATAACCGCAATTTTTTCCGGATTAAAATCATTTTCACTCAATGCTGCCAATTCTTGATCCGCATTCTCAACCATCCTAACTTCATCCACAAACCAAGCGTTTCCCAGAGCCAATGGATTTCTTCTAACCGAAGGACGTCCTTCTTTATCTGGCGTAATGAAATACTTGGTATTAAGCATGTTCAATACAGCCAAGTTCGTATTGCTAATGCAAGAGTCAATCAACTCTTGGTACCGCTTTAATTTAGCTCCATGATAGCCACCAATTGATTTGTGGAAGTAGGACGTTTTCGAATCATTAAACGTACTAACAGCCAAATTTATCACCCGGAAATTTGGGTCTGTATCTGCTAAAATCTGCTGGTCGGCAGCTGTTGGTACAATTGCATTCTTGTTTTTTCTCGAACTGATAAAATCATCGTTATTCAAGTAGCGTTTATCCACCTGAACTAAATCGATTAACGTCAAACCTGCGATTAGCAGAACGGCAACATTCGCTTTCAGCTTATTCATCATTGTTGCAAATAGAATTCCTGCGGTGATTAGAATAAGAATTAGCGAACGCATGGCGTCTGATTGCAATAGCGATTTACGGTCGTCTAGTAATGCTGCAACCAACCAATCTGGAAATCCAGCGCCTGCTAATTGAGCATCATTAGCAGATGAGAAATCGAAGAAAGCACCAGGTAATACTGAGAACAAAAGACAAATACCTCCAACTGTTCCAGCAGCAATCATCAGCTTTTTCTTCATCGCCACTTTATCCGTGGATTCGATAAAACTCTTCAGCCCTAAAACAGCGGCAATTGGCAAGATTAACTGTGCAATAACCAACGTCATAGACACCGCCCTAAACTTGTTGTAGCCAGGAACATAATAGAAGAAGAAATCCGAGAACACTGCAAAATTATGTCCCCACGAAAGCATAATTGAAAGGACGAAAGCGCCTATTAGCCACCATCGATTTTTAGCTTCGATAACCAAAAAACCGAGC
>JBLIGB010000107.1:0-5590 GCA_047636795.1 Bacteroidia bacterium
TGTACTGTAGGTTCTCGAAAGTTCCAACGTTCATACCTCCTATTTAGGTTCCTGGAAGATCATCTAGGCCAAACACATATCCGTCATCATCTGAGTTACAAGAAGTGAACGAAGCGGAAGAAATGGCTACAAAAAGAATAAGAATAAAGTTTTCATATTGGTCGTTTTTTGAAGCGCACGAAATAAGTGCTATTTCCTAAACATGTCACCCTACATTTACCGTCCTCTTAAGAGTCATCTGCGTGCAAAACAATATTGCGCTGATTGCCGAACAGCTTGATCGGCACGCTATTGCGATAATTGATGATTTCCTACCAAAGGAAGTCCTGGGCGAACTTTTAGCTCAATCGGAACAACTCTTTAGAGAGGGTGAGTTAGAGCCCGCTCTCATAGGCCGAGGAATTACGGAGAAACACATTTCTGAGGTTCGAGGTGATAAGATTAAGTGGTTGGAGAAAGAGGAACTAACCAGCGCTCAAGAACAATACTTTGAGTTTTTTGAATTGCTTCGCGAGCACCTTTCCAACTATTTTCGAATTTCGCTGCCTTGGTTTGAGTGTCATTTAGCCACGTATCCAACTGGCAGTTTCTATACCAAACACTACGACCAGTTTAGGGAAACCAACAACCGTATTTTCTCCGTAGTCCTTTATCTCAATGAGAATTGGAAACCCCAAGATGGCGGCCAACTACGGGTACATGAAGGCGAAGAACACTATGATATTGAACCTAAAATGGGCCGATTGGTATGTTTTCGTTCTGATATGGTAGAACACGAAGTGCTCATCACTTCCCAACCACGGTTTAGTATAACAGGTTGGCTGAGACGAGATGAACCTACGCCCGTGTTTCTTTAAAACTTTAGTTCAGCGCTTCCACGCGGGTTTTCAATGCCTCATTCATGGCGTTAAATCCTTTTTCCGTCTTCTCCCCTATCAAACTCATGATTGGCCCAACGAAGACACCGCTGAAGATTTCTCCGTGTATGAATTCCGTTTCGTTTTCAGATACTGACTTCAATTGGAAATAATGCTCGCCATCAAAAAGCCCAGTGACGAAAAGTTTGCCTTTCCACCTGAATTCTTTGTTCTCATCTCTAACTAGAACCAATGGCCTGAAGGTTTGGACAGCGCTTCCTTCCATTTTAATATCGTTAGTCAAATGCTGACCAACTTCTCCTTTGCCATCAATCTTAATCACAAACGGATTCCATTCCGGATAGGATTTAAAATCAGTGAGTACGTTCCACACATCATCAACGCTTGCGTTTATTCTAATTCTTGTTTCTAAATTTTTCATGACTTTTTTGTTTGGTTTAACAAGAGCAAATTTGGGGATGACTTGAATCCCACGTTTGGCAATTGACGCCTAATAATTGACATTTCGTGCCAACTCATTACATTTGAGTTATGACATTCTCAGGTCGATTTGTACTTAATATCATTCAGTTTGCCACTCAGCAAGGAGCAGGTTTCAACCAACTCTTAGCACTATCAGGATGTTCCATTGAGGAACTGAGTATTGAGGAGTCGCGCGTTGAGGGGAGTATTTACAATGCTGTGATTGAAGCTGCTTTAAAGAACACACAAGACCATGCTTTAGGATTACATCTAGGAGAGCATCTCAGTCTTTCAGCCGCTGGCCTGATTTACCAGATTGTGCAAACGAGTTCTACTGTAGAAGAAGCACTTCAATACTGTTGCGATTTCGCAAATCTCGGTTGTCGGGCTTTGCCGCTGTCGTTACGAAAAACCAAAGATGAAATGATTGTTGAGTTGATTCCTGACCCAATCTGGGCAGAATCTTCTACCGCTTCGGTACATCACACCGCAGATGGGATATTGGCTTTTACACTTCGTGAATTTCAAAACCTCACATTACAGAAACATCAGCCTACGGCAGTTCACATTCCTTACGGAACAAGAAAAAACCGAGCAGAATACGAACGTGTTTTCAAGTGCCCTGTGCATTATGATACTGAGGTAATAGCAATGCATTTCAAGCTAGAACATGTGCAAGAACCAGTTGTAACCAGCGATTACAACTTGCTTCAGATTTTGGTGCAGCACGCGTCAGAAAAACTCGCAATAATAGAAGGTGACTCTGGATTTACATCCATAGTAAAACGTTCCATCATGAATATGGTGAAGCCAAAATTTCCGACCATAGAGGAAGTTGCAGCCAGTCTGAATTTGAGCGTTCGTTCTTTACAGCGAAAGCTGAAGGAATTCGGAAAAACGTATAAAGAACTCTTAGATGAAGTTCGGCTAGACCTCGCCAAGTCATACCTTAAAAAACCAGAACTAAGCATTGGCGAAATCGCTTATTTGCTTGACTATTCGGAGGCTAGTGCCTTTATTCGTTCCTTCAAACGCTGGACAGGCCAAACACCATCACAATACAAACAGACCTTATGAAACTTATCTCATTTAACGTAAACGGAATTCGGGCAGCAGCCAAAAAAGGGCTACTGGAAAGCATTGAAGAAATAAATGCCGATGTAATCGGATTTCAGGAAACCAAAGCCACTGAAGAACAAGTACGAGAAGTGCTTTTTGGATTGGATTATCACGTCTATGCCTTCTCGGCTGAGAAGAAAGGTTATTCGGGAACAGCTATTATTTCTAAGACCGAACCATTGAGTTTTCAATACGGAATAGGTATTCCAGAACATGACAACCAAGGAAGAGCGATTACCTGTGAGTTTGAAGATTTCTACGTGCTAAATGTTTACGTTCCAAACTCAGCAAATGGATTGATTCGATTGCCTTACCGCATGACTTGGGATGCCGCTTTGCTTGCTTATATCAAAGAATTGGAGAAGAAAAAGCCCGTGGTTTATTGTGGCGATTTGAACGTTGCTCATACGCCAATGGACATTAAAAATGCGAAAGCGAACTACAACAGAAACCCTGGCTATACGCAAGATGAGATTGATGGCTTGGACAGATACCTAAACTCAGGGATGGTAGATACATTTAGAGCATTACATCCTGACGAAGTGAAATACAGCTGGTGGAGTTACCGTGCCGGTGCCAGAGCTAATAATGTCGGTTGGAGATTGGACTACTTTCTTGTTTCAGAAAGGTTGATGCCCAATGTAAAAGAGTCCTTTATTCTAAATGATGTGCATGGCTCAGACCATTGCCCAGTTGGGATTGAGATAGCTTAGACTTGTAATTTTTGCGTGCATATTGTTTTTAATTTACGTTTATTGATACTAGCTTCAGTGAAAATTAAATAAATGAGAAAGCTACTGTCCATTCTTTTTATTCTGACACTTGGAAGCTGCAGCAAGTTTAAAACTGACGCTACTAGTGGCAGAGAATTTCTTTTCAGACAAGCGTCTACAACACAATACTTCTCAGGGACTACACAGTTCATGGGCAAACAGGGCATGTCATTTTCCATTCTTCCGCCATACGTTAGTCTTGAAACAGGCGACACAGTACAAGGTAGCCCCGAGTTTTGGTTGGTGGAGTACAAGGATGCAAAGCAAATGATGTACGGAGGATTACCAACTACTTCAGGTAACTATGTTCTAGGAACTGGAGGCGCCTTTAAACTGACAACTAGAATTAATGAAGAATTAGTTCGCCCATCTAAGGTTCAATTTCAAGTGCCGGATCCTACCCCAAATTCTGATATGCGCCTGTTTGGAGGCGTTATTAATGGCGAATCAACTTTTGATTGGTGGCAACAAGACCCTCTGAACATTTCTGGTTTTGAGACGACTGACAGCACTCTTGCAGGCGGTCCAGGTTATATGGGAAATGTGTCCCCCCCTGATTTTTGGTTCATAAATGGTACTATGCATATAAATTGCGACTACTTCCTTGGACTAAACCTTCCCTTAACAAACATCTTAGTAACCGCAGTTTCAGAAACACAATTCTCCCCTTTCCAGCTTTCCGTCTCACTCCTATTTCAAAATGAAAATGTATACCTGAGTGGTTTGTGGAGTAGCCAAGACGATGGGTACGGCTTTATTAACGTCCCTATCGGTTACGAAGTCACCGGAGTGCTGGTTGGAGTAGACAATAATGAAGAACTATTCTATGGCATACTTGACTTCACTATTGATGAGAATGGTATTTATCCAATTAACATGCAACCCGTCACCGAAGCAGATTTGGAAGATATCCTTGACGCCCTCTAATCACTTATTAAAGAAGTAAGCCTCCAAATAAATCTCCTCCCATTCATCATCCTTCATGGTGCCAACCTTAAATAGGTACTTGTCTGCTTTAATCCAGATAAGGGCATCGGTCATGTAGGTTTTTATGCCTAGTTCATTTTCAAGAGTGTATTCGTACATGATGGTTTTCAGTTTGGTTCGAACACCGCCATCAATCACGTTTCCATGAATATCTTTCTTCTGAAAAGTAATAGAATTTGTGATGGTATCCCAAGTATGCACAGCATCTGAGAACTTTCCGAAATCGGTAAAAGTGGTGTCTAGGTAACTGTTGGTTACCATATTCACCGACTCTTCATCATCCGACCAAGAATAGCTCACTTCTTGTTTGAACGGCTTTCCGTCCTTCCACTTCCCTTCTCCTTTCCAAGTGGCATTCATTAATGCTTCAAACGGCATCAACATAATATTTCCTTGAGCAAATAGGGAAAAAGGTAGCGCGACAATCGTAGCTAACAGTAGTAGATTTTTCATGCTACCAAAGAAAAGAAACATCCTCATACAATAAATCTATTTGAAAAAAGTTAATACATAAGACCCTTATACCTAAGATATTTATGTATCATTGTCCTATGTATTCACAAGAACTAATAAAAGGAACCCTCAAAACCATTGTTCTAAGCCTGCTTTCTGAGCACGATAGAATGTATGGTTACGAGATTACCCAACACGTAAAGGACAAAACTGCTGGCGAGATACAACTCACCGAAGGTGCCCTCTATCCTACTCTACACAAGCTAGAGGCTGAAGGTTTTCTATCCACCGAGAAGGTTAGTATTGGTAAACGGGTACGTAAGTATTACACACTCACCGAAACCGGTAATAAGCAGGCAAACGATAAAGTGATGGAATTCCGAAAGTTCTCGGAAACCATGAATGACCTGCTCAATAGTTTCAACCCAAACCCTGAATTGCAATGGCTGAGTTAACAGAATTTCAGGTAGACCTCATTGATGCTTACATCAAGGAAAATGGTGTGGCACAAAATGAGTTGCAGGAAGACTTGCTTGATCATTTATGTACGAGTGTCGAAGGACAAATCCAACAAGGCAAATCATTTGAGGAAGCCTTTCAGCATACAATCACCCTATTCGGACCTGGGGGTTTAAAACAGGTTCAAACCGAAACTTTTCAATTATTAACCGAAATGAATGCAACTATGAAAAAAGTAACATTTGGTTTCGGGCTGACTTCTACATTTCTTCTCTTGGCGGGGACGATTTTCAAACTCATGCACTGGCCTGGGGCCAACATAATGTTTATGACGGGTGCTATGATTTTGGCGCTTATTTATTTACCGTTGATTCTTAGACACAAACTAAAAGAGTCTCCAAGTAATGAAGCGCTACTGCACATATCTGGCTTTGTCGGATTGGCTTTCACAACCGTGGG
>JBLIGB010000108.1:0-5584 GCA_047636795.1 Bacteroidia bacterium
TATACTCTAACTTTTGATGGGAATTCAGAATTTGTCGATGTTGGAGACCAAGTTGCAAATGGGTGTCGGACAATTGAGATGTGGTTCAAGCCCAGCGTGGACATAACTTCATCACTTACGAGTCCAAAAAGTTTAATTATCAGAGATTTTGACAACGCCTCTGGACAAAACACGAATGAATTTGGATTATTTTTCTCTCCAAATAACTGGGCACTTAGTAGCCCTGGCGAACTGGTTTTTCTTCGGAGGGTTGGAACAACACAAATCCAAATCGTATCTGATAGTGATTTTTGGGAAGCAGAGCATTGGTATCATGTCTGTGCAACAATTGACCCAGTCTCGGGCATGAAACTGTATATCAATGGTGTTTTACAACAAGATACAGATGCGTCAGTAAATCAAATAGGAACTCAAACAGGAACGCAATGGGACAAAATTTCTATTGGAAGATGGGGAAGTCAAAATATACGCTATTTTGAAGGAGAAATTGATGAAGTCAGACTGTGGGAAAACACCCGTAATGAATCGGAAATAAGAGACAAAATGTGTTCATCTCTCTCGGGAAATGAACAAGGGCTCCGGGCCTATTGGAATTTCGATGGCGGCACTAGTACTACGTTGATGGACAATAGTGTAAATAGTTACAACGGTGTAGCGCAAGCAATGAATAACGCCAACTGGATATACTCGGGAGCTCCAATTGGTGATGTCAGTATCCATTCGTATCCAGGAAATCTGGTTGGTGCTTCGCTAACCTTGAGTACAATAGCCGGAGACGCTTTTACAACGAATAACTTCAACTCAACTGCTGAAGGGGTTCAACTTTATAAAGTAAATGCTCTCCCCAATGTCTACACAGGATTAAACTCTCTTGTGACAAATAACTATTATGGAGTTTTTCTAACTTCTACCAATGGAACGTATGACGTTTCGTACAACTACTCTTCATATGTATGTTCGAGTTGCGATGAGGTTTTTTCAAGAAATGATAACGCAATACTGAATTGGCAGATTAATGCTGCTCCGCCAGTAAATTGCGAGTTCAATTTAGTCAATGAAAGTAGCACAGGGTATGACTATCGTGCTGAATACATTATTAATGCAGGCACGACTGTTAATTTGGGCGATTTGCTTGGCAATGACACCATCTTGTGTGTTGGAGACAGCTACACTCTAAGCCTTCAAATACCAACCGCAACCTACCTTTGGCAAGATGGATCCATGAACCCTGCATACACAGTAACCCAACCTGGATTGTATTATGCTACCGTTAACCAAAATGGATGTTCTTCAACTGACTCGGTAGATATTCAGTTCGTTGAGCCTCTCGTAGTAAACTTGGGAAATGACACCACGCTATGTGGTTCTCTACTGTTGGAAGTAGATGATTCTGGTTTTGATATGATTTGGAGCACTAATGAAACCTCAGGAACTATTGAAGTAATCGAATCAGGTACATATTTCGTTACAGTTTTCACACCTTGTGGGTCTGTTACTGAAAGTATTACCGTTAGTATTATCAGTCAACCAAATGCCCAGTTTTTGACGCGTTCGCACCCTACGGAACTAATTGAACCAGAGGTTCAATTTGTCAATCAAAGTGCTGGGGCAAATTCGTATGAATGGCATTTTGGAGATGGTGCTGTATCAACAGATGAGAATCCTGTTCATTCGTATGATACTTCAGGCATTTACTTAACCATGCTCGTTGCATATGGTGCTCCCGGGTTTGGATGTAATGATACCTCCTACTTGTATGTAGAGGTCGATGGTCTTTGCACTTTTTATGTGCCAAATGCCTTTACTCCAGATTCTGACGGTTTGAATGATTTCTGGGGTCCAGAGGGATTGTCTTGTAATTACTCAAGTTATGAGCTGGAAATCTATGATAGGTGGGGCGGGTTGATTTGGTGGACAGAGAACCCTAATAAGTGGTGGGATGGTAACAATAAAAAATCCAATATGCGCCTAAAGCAGGGGCTTTATGTATACCAGTTTAGATTGGACCGTACGGGAGCATTTGATTCAAAGGTCATAAACGGAACGGTAACGCTCTATAGACACAACTAAAGTAGAACTCACACCAAGTTCTTGGCTAGAACATGTTTCACAGCTGCCGTAAAAGAAGCGGGTAAAATGAAGTTTGAGGGAAAAGAATACGTGGTGAAAGACGGAGATGTGATGCATTTCCGCTTTAACGTTTAGTGTACCCAACGGGTGATGTAAAACCCAGAAGTGCTTACTAGACCGGTTAATACCGTTCCCCATATCATATCAACTACCACTACTTTAAGAGGAAACCCTTTGAGGGTGGCTAGGTTCGTTAAATCGTAGGTAGCGTAGCAGAAGAAGCCGAAAAGGGCTCCGTAAAATATGGCTGATGTCACGGAGTCATTCTCTACAGCAGGAAGGATTGCGAAGACGAAAATTCCGATAATGTATAGTAGATAGAATATGAGGGCAGCTACCCAATTAATTTCGTCTTTTAGTAAATCCCCAATATTACTCCAGTAGAATTTCTTGGCAACTAGACCTATCCAAGTAAGATCTATGGCAAAGAAAACAACAGTTGTAAGTAGGTAGCTAATAATGAGTCTCATTTGGCTTATTTCATAGTAAACGTGAAAAAGACGATAGTGTTTAAATCAACTAGGGATTTACAGTTGACACCCGCGTGAAGGATGGAAGCGGCATCCTTTTTCCTACTCAATGTTTAAACTTGGCTCCACCCTTCGAGAGCCTCCGGGTTAAAAAAAACCTGCGGGTTTGCGGAAAAAGATACAGTGGACAGCCTGACCCCGTACCTCTACGGTTTCGGATTGGTTCAATAAAACTGCTGATATTAAGGTTTCGACTGCGCTCAACCAAGACAAGACGGGGGCACGCCCGAACGTTTATAAAACTTTTAAAACTGACTTCTATCTGCTTTTAGCTGAACGGCTTCTTTTCTACATTTGCCAGCGTTTTAAGAAAACGAAAAATCAAAAAAAAATACCATGAAAGTTACAGTTGTAGGAGCAGGTGCGGTTGGTGCAAGTTGCGCTGAATATATCGCGATTAAAGATTTTGCTTCGGAAGTTGTTTTAGTAGATATTAAAGAAGGTTTTGCAGAAGGCAAAGCGATGGATTTAATGCAGTGTGCTACCCTAAACGGGTTTGACACTAAAATTACGGGTGTTACCAACGATTACACAAAAACGGCTGGTAGTAACATTGCTGTAATTACAAGTGGTATTCCGCGAAAGCCGGGTATGACGCGTGAGGAGTTGATTGGTATTAATGCTGGTATTGTAAAGAGTGTTGCTACGAGTTTGATTCAGCATTCTCCTGATGTTATCATTATTGTGGTGAGTAACCCAATGGATACAATGACTTATTTGGCGCACAAGGCTACTGGTCTTCCAAAAAACAGAATTATTGGTATGGGTGGTGCTTTGGATAGCGCTCGTTTTAAGTATCGTTTGAGCGAGGCTCTAGGATGCCCAGGGTCTGATGTTGAAGGAATGGTGATTGGCGGACACAGTGATACTGGTATGCTTCCGCTAACAAGGTTGGCGGTTAGAAACAGTGTTCCTGTTTCGGAATTCCTTTCTGACGAAAGATTGGAAGAAGTAAAAGAGGCTACCAAGGTTGGCGGTGCTACGCTTACTAAGCTTCTTGGAACAAGTGCTTGGTATGCACCGGGGGCAGCTGTTTCTGCTTTGGTGCAGGCAATTGCTTGCGATCAGAAAAAGATGTTCCCTTGTTCGGCTTTACTTGAAGGCGAATATGGTCTGAATGACCTTTGTATTGGTGTTCCAGTAATTCTTGGAAAGAACGGTATTGAGAAGATTGTTGAGATTGAACTTAACGATGCTGAGAAAGCTAAGCTTGCTGAAAGCGCTGAAGGCGTTAAGAAAACTAACGCTTTGCTTGAAGAGGTTGGAGCTTAACAAGTAAGTACGCTACAAACGAAAAAAGGCGGCTCTGCATTATGCAGAGCCGCCTTTTTCAATTCAGAAAAGTCCGAGTCTTACTTCTTTATGAAGTGAGCAGTACTGATTTTTTCGCCTACTGTTCTCAATGTGTAAACCCCAGTTGGAAGCCCACTTACATCCAATCGGTTCTTACCATTAAGTGAGACAGTTGAAAGGACAACTTTTCCTGTAACATCAATAATTTCTACTGTAGCAGTTTCATCGATATTGAAATTCAATACGTCAGCGGTTGGATTAGGGTAAGCCTCAATTGAATTTCGTTCAACTTCAGACACACTTGTACCAGCAGCACCTGCATCCACACTACCGCAGTCAGAAGAACCATCGCAAACCATTGAAGCACAGAAGTCTCTGGCGAAATCTAACGCCTCTTGGTCTGGTGTTCCTGATAAGTACCCAACATGGCTAGCTACCCCTCTATAAGAGAGAAGGCAGTTATCAATACCAACATTTTCAGCTCTAGTATGCAAATCACCACTTCCAGAAGCTGTTAACCCAGTTGGAAAACCAGAAACAGAAACCTCCTGTGTTAGGTAAGGAACAGTCCCATCATTTTCCTCATGGATGCTACAAATAGGAACATCACCTGGGTTAATCCAAGAACTATCTCCAATGGTTCCACTAAAGCTTAAAACGGCCAATGGTGCGCTTGAATAACTAGGTGTTCCACTGTTGCCTTCTACTCCTCCTAAACCTGCGGTATCATTAGCCATGTATGCCGGCACTTCACTATCCAAATCTAGATAAGCAGCATGAATAGCACTAATTCCTCCAGCAGAAACACCACCAACAATAATTCTGTCAGGGTCTATTCCATAAGGGTTTCCATCTTCGGCAACCGTCTTCTTTAAATAACGAACGCATGCTTTCATGTCATGGGAACCTCTCAGCACTGCTAAAGTGGTTGCTATCTGACTAGGAAGAAAAAGCCCTACACGATAATCTGGTGCAACCACTACATATCCAAGTTTAGCAAAAATATCTCCTAAGAAGTCCACTTGAGAACGATCTCCTCCAATAAAAGAGCCACCAAAAGCCATGACAATAACTGGACGATCTGTCTCCGTATCTCCTGTTGGTTCGTACACATCCATTTTCAGGTCAACGTTTCCTCCGCCCAAAGCTGTGTTGTTTCCAAATGTTACGGCACCAGTAACATCTGCGCCTGGAAACGAATTGTAATCAATGTAGCGAGTTCCGTTGCAATCGGTCTGAGCAAGGGCTCCTGTTGCAAACGCGAAAAGGCAAAGTGTAAATATTCTTTTCATAGTATTATAATCTTTAGTTTAGTTTGGCTTAAAGTTAATTTAATCATCAACTTACTAGGTGTACTCCATTTGACGGTTTGCAATGATAAAATTCGGGTGTTCGATTAAACCGAACTTTATAAGTGTCAGTTAACCCCCGTGAAAGTTTGCGGACACTTTTGGACTCCACCAATGCAACACAGCAGCCGCCAAAACCAGCTCCTGTCATTCTCGCTCCAAGACATGATTCTGCAACTTGGAGTTCACTGACAATGAAATCAAGTTCAGGGCAAGAAACTTCATAATCATCTCGGAGGGATGCGTGCGATTCATTCATCAGCTGCCCAAAAGCTTTAAGAT
>JBLIGB010000109.1:0-5567 GCA_047636795.1 Bacteroidia bacterium
CTTGGCATCTGGCGTACCTCCACTGGCAGCCATCATACCGTGCGTGGTAGGTGGCTTACTTATTTCGTGGTTTAGTGGCGGCAACTTGGCGGTTCACAGCACGCCCAAGATGTTAATAGGAGTAACTGCCGCGGGAGTCCTAACATTAGGCGGAGATGATATTTTTCTTGGTTATCAATTATTCCTTGCAGCCGTAGTTTTTGCGGGCATTATTCAGTTTATCCTCGGTCTTCTAAGGCTTGGAATAGTCGGAGATTTGATTCCTGCTACAGTGGTCAAAAGTTTGCTAGCCGCTGTAGGTGTTATTATAGTTGTGAAGCAAGTTCCGGTGCTACTCGGAGTAGATATTCAGTTGAAAAACATTATTGAGCTTGTGCTCAACTTTCCTAAAATAGTTCTTCAGTCAAATCTTGCCATTGCCTTTATCGGACTCGTATCCACCGCCATCATGTTTCTGCACCCTAGGGTTGAGTTCCCCGTCATCAAAGCTATTCCGGGAGCAGTTTGGGTAATAATTGTTGCCGAAATTTATTCACACGTATTAGGATTTGAGCAAGGTGGCTCATTCAAGATTTTCGGGGTTATCTGCCAATTCGATAAGAGTTTCCTAATCAATCTTCCAAAGGAAATCACAGATGCTGTTGTCTTTCCAGACTTCAGCTTGTGGAAAACTGGAGTATTTTGGAATATCGTTTTAGCAATAGTAATCGTAAGCAGCATAGAAGGAATTCTGAGCGCAAAAGCAATTGATCGGCTAGATCCACTTAAACGAAAATCCAATATTAACAAGGAGCTTAGGGTGATTGGATTAGGAACAGTTGCTAGCGGTATGATTGGTGGACTGCCCGTTATTCCTGCAATTGTTGCCACATCTGTAGGAGTCAATCATAACGGAAAAAGTCAGTTGATGGATGTATTTCAAGCCATCTTCATATTGCTCTTAATTATTGTTGGAGGATCTCAGCTAGAGCTCATACCGCTTGCTGCCCTTTCGGGAATACTAATTCATACGGGGTACAAATTATTCAACCCAAAGGAAATCCTTAACACATACAGGATTGGTTGGGATCAGCTCATCATTTTCGTTTCCACTCTAGTTGTCACCCTTGTAACAGATATGATTTACGGCTTAGTAGTAGGCATTGGAATAACTCTCATCAGCCATGTTTTTCGCTTAAAATCACTCACAAAGTTGTTCACTATTCTTTTCAGACCCAATGTGGTCTCCTATGAAGAAGAAGACGATAAATTCCTAGTGAGTGTAAAGGGCTACAGTAATTTCCTCAACTACCCGAGGCTTAAGAATACACTTGACGTAATTCCATACGATGCCACCATCATTGTCGATCTTTCGTTGGTGGAGTTTGTAGACCATAGTGTACTGGAGCACCTGGCAGAATACGAAGAAACCCACATTAGACATGGCGGTAGCTTCGAGATTATTGGAATGGACACCCACTTCTCTTCCACCGATCATCCGCTTTCTGTTAGGTTTAAAAGCGAAGGGAAAAAGCGCAATCCAAAAAAGCAAACGCTTACCTCAAGACAACTTAAAATGCAAACCCTCTCCTCCGAACTCCAGTGGGGATTTGATTTATCAGTTAAGCGCTATGTCAATACGTTTGAAAAATTTCACCTTTTCAGATATAAACTAGTAGATAAGGTTTACAACAAGCTCATTGGAACTTTAGGCACAAATTCCTTTACAATTCAAGATATTGACTTTCACGAGGGGGAGTTTCAAACGCGCGCGGATAGACATACAACCGCAGCAATTATTGGATTGAATAATCCGATTCCACTTTTTACAATTGAAAAAGAAAGTCTGTTTGATAAAGTTGCCGCCTTGGCAGGATATGATGATATCGATTTCAAGAAATTTAAGAAATTCTCCGACACCTTCCGGCTGAAGGGAGAAAACGAACCACTGGTGCGTGAATTTTTTCAACCAAAACTTCTTCGGTTTTTAGAAACCGAACTCCCTTTCCGACTTGAGAGTACTGGAAGCTCCTTGCTAATACTTGGAAAGGAGCGCTTACAAAGCGAAGCAGAAATAAGAAAGCTAATTGATTTCAGCAAACAGCTTTGCGCCATCCTTGATGATTTGGGAAGCTAAATCTTTGTTTTTTAAGAACTTTCTTTTGGCTGGTAGGAAGCAATTTTCGTTCTTTTGCGGCTTAATCAACTAACAAAAATGAAAAACTTACTGCTCACCGTTTTTATTCTTGCTGCTGGCTCTACCACATTTGCCCAAAAAATCGCTTTTGCAGATGTAAATGCAGTTCTTTCTGTAATGCCAGAAAACGAGAAAATCAATGAAGACCTTCAGATTTATGCAACAGGTTTGCAAAAACGACTTGACGATATGAAAGGACAATTAGACGGTCTGGTAAAAGAATTCCAGCAAGTTCTAGCTGCCAAAGACACAGCAAAAGCACTTGAAATTCAAAAACAAGCCATCGAGGGTGAAAAACTTGTAAAACAGACTGCTACTAAATCTGAACAACAACTTGCTCAGAAAAGAAGCGAATTGCTTCAGCCTTTGCTTAAAAGAATAAAGGAAGCTATGGGTACTGTTGCTAAAAAAGAAGGTTTTGATTATGTCCTAAATTCAGTAGATGGCTCTGGTACATCTTCACTTCTTTGGGGACCAGAAGGAACTGACATCACAAGGAAAGTTGTCGGTGAACTTGGCATTAAGTTGGAAGGCGAGATTGAAACTCCGGCTCAGGGTACGGACAAAAGGAAAAAATAAACCCGAAAAAGGTATAGGTATTAAAGCCGCTTTCGTCCATTACGAAAGCGGCTTTCTCTTGTCCAATAATTAAGGACAAGTCAGACTAGAAAGTCAAAAGCTGATTAAATTTGCAAGGTGAGTAATCTGTGACCTGTAACTTGCGACTTGAAACTTTGAAATAGAAAATGCTCGGACTAAAACTTCCAACCGACCCTAGATGGGCAAATATTGCTGAAAAGAACATCGAAGAAATTCTGACAGACCACGCTTGGTGCGAACAAAAAGCCGCATCAAATGCAATTTCAATCACTATTCGCTATCCAGATAAATCGGAATTGATTACTGAACTTTTGGAGTTAGCTCAAGAAGAGCTCACACATTTTCAGATGGTTCATCAAAGAATTCTTGCGAGAGGATTAGAACTCGGAAAGCCTCGGAAAGATGAATACGTCAGGCAACTAATGGCGTATTTCCCGCAAGGCGGAAAACGAGAACATCGGTTAGTAAACGACTTACTCGTTTCGGCCATGATAGAAGCTCGAAGTTGTGAACGCTTCAAAGTGCTTTCAGAAAATATTGAAGACCAAGAGCTGGCAACGTTTTACCGAGACCTTATGGTAAGCGAAGCAAACCACTATACCTTATTCTTGAATTACGCACGGAAGTACGGAAATCGAGAAGAAACCGACAAAAAATGGAATGCCTTGCTTGACTTTGAAGCTGACATTATGATGAACCTTGGCAATCAAGAACTGATTCATGGATAAAACCTTTGGGTCTCATCATTTTGGCCGTTTCGTTTTATTCAGCGAAAACAAGTCAATCCTTCTGTCTCTCAAGTTCCGAACACTACCAAACTGATTGAGTTCTCTCAGTAAATCAATATCCACATCCGCAATAAGAATCATTTCTGTGTTTGGTGTTGCTTCGGCTTTAATCCCATTTGCCGGAAAAGAGAAATCGCATGGAGTAAACACCATAGATTGCGCGTATTGAATATCCATGTTATGCACCTTAGGTAGATTACCCACGCTTCCTGCAATTGCCACGTAACACTCGTTTTCTATAGCTCTTGCTTGGGCACAATGTCGAACCCGAGAATAGCCGTTTTGCGTATCCGTTAAGAACGGAATGAATAGAATATCCATTCCTTCATCTGCCAACAAACGGCTCAGTTCAGGAAACTCAGAGTCATAACAAATCAAGACTCCGATCTTACCACAATCTGTATCAAATGCTCTAAGCTGATTGCCACCTTGCATACCCCAAATCTTAGCCTCGTCTGGTGTTACATGAAGCTTTTCGAAGCGCTCTAAAGTGCCGTCTCGCTTGCAGAGATAACCTACGTTATAAAGTAAATCATCAACGATTTCCGGCATACTTCCAGTAATCACGTTGATGTTGTAGGAAATAGCCAGCTCCGAGAATTTCTGAACAATCTCATTTGTATACTTAGCTAATTCTCGGATAGCTTCCGATTCTGACATGTGATTATTCTCAGCCATTAATGGAGCATTGAAAAACTCAGGAAACAGGGCAAAATCCGACCGATAACCAGAAACCGTATCAATAAAGTATTCTGCCTGCTGCATCAACTCTTCCAAATCCTTGTATAATCGCATTTGCCACTGTACCAATCCCAATCGAACTACCTTTTTCTTGGTAAAAGCTTTTTTTGCCTTCTTCTCGTAATAAATATTGTCCCATTCAAGAAGTACGGCATATTCTCCAGAGGCATTATCACCTTCGAGATAACCTTTCATTACTCTGTTTGGATGAAAATCGTTTTGGATTTGAAAATTCAAAACCGGGTCATGAATCTCGCGTCTACGCACCTTTTCGATGTACTCTTTCGGAGACATCTCAGCAGCAAACTTGTGGTAATTCGGAATTCTGCCACCAAAAGCAATTCCTCGCAAATTCAGTCGCTCGCAAAGCTCTTTTCTATAATCGTACAACCGCCTTCCGAGTCTTAAACCTCTAAAATCAGGTTTGATAAACACATCAATTCCGTAAAGCACATCTCCTTTAGCTTGATGTGTATCAAACGTGTAATTACCCGTAATTTCTTTGTAAGTATGATAATCTTCAAAACTGTCGTAATCAACCGCGATGGAAAGTGCACATCCTGCCAACTGACCATTCACCTTAATGACCACTTGTCCATCTGGAAATTTATCAATAAGCGACTTAATGTGCTTTTCCTTCCAATATGAATCCGGCATATTGGCGTAAGAATCAATCATGGTTTCCTTCAAACCCTGATAATCATCAAGCGTGAGAAACTTTAATTCTACATTCTCTATTTCACGTTTCATGGCGTTTTCACACGGTCACAACAACAGTCGTTTCGTAACCGAAAGCTATTGAGAATCCATCATTAAATGCTGAATTATTTTCAGTAATTCACACCTAACTTGCACTACTTTCCGAAACGGTTTTTCGGTAAATACTGAAGTTAAAATGGACAATACGTACAGCGATTTTGTAGATCAAACAGTGGATTTTCCGCAGGATGGTTTTGAGGTAAAAGGCAATCAACTTCAATTTCATGGTATCGAATTAATGAAATTGATTGAAAAATATGGCACACCTTTAAAGCTAAACTACCTTCCAAGCATTAGTAATCAGATAGAGAAAGCACGATTCCATTTTGGACATGCTATGAAACAGGTTGGCTACAGTGGAAAGTACACGTACTGTTACTGCACCAAGAGTTCCCACTTTGCCTTTGTTTTGGACGAAGTTCTAAAGAATAACGTAGAATTGGAAACTTCGTCCGCCTACGATATCCATATTATCCGCAAACTTTTTGAGCAAAATAAAATTA
>JBLIGB010000110.1:0-5439 GCA_047636795.1 Bacteroidia bacterium
CAATTGCTATAAACGATTCAACTTCGCATTCATTCTGAAATGATTGGGCGAATATTGAATTGGTTGCCAAAACAAGAAACAGTAAAAAAGCGACAGGTCTGAGTATAAATAAAACACGTAACCCCCCTAGTGAATATCTTTTCATACTGGCAATCTCTGATGGCCATTTCAAGGTAATGTTATTTAAAGAAATCTACGCGAATTGATTACCATATTTTCGGTTTTTTATAGTTTCAAACTACGTGAACCTCGTATCAAACATGATTCATCGTTGTTGGTCAGTATGATTGTCCCTAGGAGCTAGAAAGAATTTAACCTCAAAATAAACAGAAGTGGTTCTGTCGCATTAAACTCTTCGGTTTCTTAAATCTACGACCTTACCAGGATTTAGGCCGCTAACGACTTGAAAGTTTCAAAATGGGTAGATCTGGAAGTTGTCAGTTGACCCTTCCTGATGATCTTCACCACCTCTATACCTGCTAAGGTCCTCTGGGCTGACTCGAACTCTTTGAATCCTGCGCAGATTGATATTCTGCGCTTGATATTGCGATGGTCCTGCTCTACGATATTGTTCAGATACTTACAGCTTCTGCGTCTGATTCTACTGAAACTTCTTCTATTTACCGTTCGGATAGCTTCAGAATTTGCTCCGCTTTTATCGATGTTGATTACTCTTGGTCTTCTGTTGTTTCCGATGGCCTTATTGAGAAACTTCTGTGCTGAGCCTTTCATCCTCCGTTTAGTGAGTAGGAAATCAACCGTGTTGCCATACTTGTCCGCCGCTCGGTACAGATACCTGTCCTTCCCTCCTACTTTAATGTAAGTCTTGTCCATTCTCCAACTATCGCAGACACTGCGCTTTCTCTTATGCATATTCGCCTCAATCGGAGGTGAGAATTTGAACACCCAGCGTTGTAGAGTAGAATGATCAGCCTTCACACCTCTTATTCTGAGCAGTTCTTCAACATCTCGATAGCTCAATGTGAACCGTAACTTGAAATACACGGCTTGAATAATGATTGCTTTGGGAAATCTGTGATGCTTGTACATTCTGGTGGTCTTTGGTTGAAGCCAAATCTAAACCATCACCCTTTCAACCAAGTTAATGCGACAGAACCCATTGATTTGCACCTTCACTTTTTAGATGGTAACGAAAACCTGCGCAGCGAATTAACCAATGACGGTCTACATCTGTTGGGTACTGGCTACCTGCTTTGGAAAGAGTTGATTGCTATATATTTGAAGAATTTAGACTATGAAATCGTTCAAAGGAAAAGTAGCTGTAGTTACTGGAGGTGGTGGAACCGGAATTGGAAATGCCTTGGTAAGAGCTTTTGCTTCTGAAGGAGCACATGTGGCCTACTGCGACATTGCTAATCTTAATAAGACCGAAAAGGATATTGAAGCTTTTGGGGTGAAGAAATATGCAGAGCATGTTGACATTGCCGATAAAGAAGCCATAAAGCGCTTCGCTGATAACGTACTAAAGGAATTCGGTCACATAGACGTCCTTATCAATAACGCTGGAATCGCAACTGGAGACATTTCGTTTGATAAAGTAACTGAAGCTGATTTTGAGCGGATTACGAATATCAATTATTGGGGAGTTATTCGAACCACTCAGGCATTTTATCATCATCTACTTACTCGTCCCGAAGCTGCCATTGCCAACATTTCCAGTACGCAGGGAATTCTGGCTGCGCCCTATTTGGTTTCTTATTGTACGACAAAGTTTGCTGTAAGAGGTTTTACCGATTCGCTTCGTGTAGAGAACCAGGTTCGAGGAATTAAAAACCTAAGCATTCATACAGTGCACCCCGGAGCGGTTGCCACCAATATCACGCTGTCCGCAGATCATCAAGGACCGCGGTCTCAACATTTTCATGAAGTCTTGCAGGAAAAGGGAGCGTCTCCAGCTGAGGCGGCCAAAATCATTTTAAAGGGCATTAGAAAAAACAAATCGCGTATTTTCATTAGCGATGGTAGAGCACAAGACATCATTGCACGATTGTTTCCTAGTTCGCTTCATAAGATCATTGGTTTGATGATGAAAATGCAGGGAGCTGAGATAACCTGAAATATTTGGTGTAAAAAAGCCCCAAACACAACGGTGTTTGGGGCTTCTCATTTTGTTTAAGGTTAGCTATTAAACCATCTCAACGCTACGCTTCAAGAATTCGCTTAGCTCTTTTCCTTTCAGCAAACCTTGTCCTAGTAAAGCAAGATCGCAAAGTTGTTTTACTTTCTTCTCCTTGTTGTCTCCTTTACTTCTCAAGACCTCCCCCACTTTTGGGTGATTGGCATTTACAACCAAGTTGTACATCTCAAAACCGCCCATTCCCATCATTTGGTTTTGTCCGCTCATCTTCTGCATGTCGGCCATCCTTCGCATAAATTCTGGCTGAGTAACAGTAACTGGCATTTCAGTTTCGCTCAAGTTTTCAAACTGAACAGTGAAGTTTGTTTTGCTCTCTTCTGAGTTTACTTGCGCCTCAAAGATTGGCTTCAACTTTTTCTTCTCTTCATCAGAAAGTTTACTTGGAGTTTCTTCGTCCTTATTAATCAGCTTATCAACGATGTCGGCATCAACTCTAGCAAACGTGCTATTCTCTAGTTTCTGCTCTAACTGATTCACAAAGTGAGAATCAAGCGGAGAATCCATCACTAAAACATCATAACCTTTATCCGTAGCGCTATTGATGTAAGAATGCTGTCCAACTGCATCATTCGTATAGAGATAAACCAACTTCTTGTCTTTGTCGGTTTGAGATGCAGTAATGTGCTTTTTGTATTCCTCCATCGTGAAATACTTGCCTGCTGTGTTCTTGAACAACCAGAACTTGCTTGCTCTTTCGTTGAACTTCTCATCGCTGAGCATTCCATACTGAATGAAAATCTTGATATCATCCCATTTAGACTCGAAATCGGCACGGTCATTCTTGAAGAGTTCAGCTAGCTTGTCTGTTACTTTCTTGCTGATATGACTGCTAATCTTCTTCACATTGCCATCGCTCTGCAAATAGCTTCGCGAAACATTCAAAGGAATATCTGGTGAGTCAATTACACCATGAAGAAGTGTCAAGAATTCAGGAACAATACTTTCTACGTTATCCGTAATGAAAACCTGATTGCTATAAAGCTGAATTTTGTCTTTCTGAACCTGAATATTATCCTTGATTTTCGGGAAGTAAAGAATCCCAGTTAGGTTAAAAGGATAATCAACGTTCAGGTGAATATTGAACAAAGGCTCATCGTTTGAAGACGGATATAGCTCTTTGTAAAATCCGTTGTAATCCTCTTCACTAAGTTCAGATGGTTGCTTTGTCCAAGCTGGAGAAGTGTTGTTAATGAAGTTGTCTTCAACGATTTCAACATCCTCACCAATCTTTTCTCCTTTGTCATCGCGCTTAGCGTATTCGGTTCTTGTTTTCGTTCCGAATTTGATGGTAACAGGAAGGAATTTGCAATACTTATCCAGGACTCCTTGAATACGAGCTTCTTCCAAAAACTCTTTGCTATCGTCCGCAATGTGAAGAACAATGTCAGTTCCTCGGTCTTTCCTATCGTGTTCCGATAATGTATAATTCGGACTTCCATCACATGTCCAATATGCCGCTTTCTTACTTTTTACGTGGCTTTTGGTGATAATCTCCACCTGCTTAGCTACCATAAAAGAAGAGTAGAAACCAAGGCCGAAATGCCCGATAATCGCTTCAGACTTGTCTTTGTACTTATTCACAAATTCCTCTGCACCTGAAAATGCGATGTCATTGATGTATTTGTTTACATCATCCACACTCATACCAATCCCCTTATCCTTGATGGTAAGCGTTCCAGCTTCTTTATCAAGTACAATCTCGATGGTGGTATCACCGAGTTCGCCTTTTACCTTATCAATGTTGCTAAGCGTTCTTAGCTTCTGCGTAGCATCTGTTGCGTTAGACACCAACTCACGAAGAAAAATCTCGTGGTCTGAGTAAAGGAATTTCTTAATAATTGGGAAGATGTTCTCGGTAGAGACGTTAATCGTTCCCTTTTGTGTTTTATCTGCAGTATCTGTTGCCATAATAGTTCTGGTTTAATTAGGATTAGTCAATAGCTATGCCATCGAATAAAAACGGAAGGGTTGTCAGTTTAAGGATGAAATGGTAGCAGAAAGAGGTGACAGGATAGCAGATTTCCCTAAAAATCAGTTTCTATTTCTGAGAAATTCAGACCTTTACGGTATGGAAAACGGCCTCAATATTCCAACGCTAGATGTACCGCGAATTGTAATTATCGGAAGTGGTTTTGCTGGTCTTAAACTGGCTAAAGGAATTGACAGCGATTGCTACCAAACGGTGCTTGTTGATAGGAATAACTATCACACGTTTCAGCCCCTTATGTATCAGGTGGCGAGTTCCGGTTTAGAACCCGATTCAATCGCTTATCCTGTTCGGAAAGTTTTTAAAGGGAAAAAGCGGTTTCATTTCCGAATGGCTGATGTGTTGAAGGTTGATGAATCTTCCAAAACACTTCAAACTTCTATTGGACCAATTAAGTACGATATTCTTGTGATTGCCACTGGAGCGGACTCCAATTTCTTCGGAATGGAGAATGTAAAAAAGTACAGCATGCCAATGAAGAATTTGGTGGAATCACTGAATCTTAGAAGTCGCATTCTCACCAGTTTTGAGAAAGCACTGAATACTACAAACCTCGCGGAGCAAGAAGCTTTAATGAGTTTTGTGATTGTTGGTGGAGGACCAACTGGCGTTGAATTAGCCGGTGCTTTAGCTGAACTAAAAAAGCAAGTTCTCCCTAAGGATTATCCAGATTTGGATATCCGCAGAATGCAAATACATATAGTAGAGGCTTCTGACCGATTGTTGGCTAGTATGAGCAAATTGGCTTCGGAGAAAACAGAAAAGTTCCTTAAGAAAATGGATGTCAATGTTTGGCTTGGTACGCAGGTCAAAGATTATGATGGAGAGAAAGTCATTACCAATAAACACGTTTTCAATAGTAAAACATTGGTTTGGGCTGCTGGTGTTCAAGGTGCTCCGCCAGATGGATTGAACGCCACAATTGTTCGAGGAAATAGAATTCTTACTGATGAATTCAACGCAGTTACTGAGAAAGAAGGCATCTACGCTATTGGCGATGTAGCTCAGATAAAATCCGATGCTGCACCAAATGGTCATCCAATGTTAGCTTCTGTTGCCGGACAGCAAGGCTCGCACCTAGCCAAGAATTTGAATGCTTTGGCAAACAAGAAACCGATGAAGCCATTCAAGTATGCTGATAAAGGAACGATGGCTACAGTCGGTAGAAATCTTGCCGTGGTGGATTTGCCATTTCTAAGCTTCTCTGGCATGTTTGCGTGGTTAACGTGGATGTTTGTTCACCTGATGTTGCTTGTGGATTACCGAAGCCGCTTGGTGGTATTCGTAAACTGGG
>JBLIGB010000111.1:0-5438 GCA_047636795.1 Bacteroidia bacterium
TAACCAAATATGAAGGTGCAAAGCTTTTGGAATTCATGGATTACTGCAACTTCTCCGAAAATCAGGTATATCGCTACAGCGATTATGAACTGACCGTTGCCATAATGAATAAGCAAAAGGCGTTTGAACGAATCAGTCAGGGATCCACCAACGACTGATTTATTAAGAAACCATTGTTCAAAATTGCTTGTACTCAACACGCTATAAGCATATTTATTACATGAGGAATCTTAACTTGCACTTCAATTGTATTGTTGATGAAGCATCTTTTTGTATTGGTTTTATGCCTAATCTCGTTATTTGCCTTTTCGCAAGATACCGAGACAAACTCCAAGCCATCCGCTGAAGGGGAAGCTGTATCTCCGATGACCAAGGAGCAAAAAATAGCAATTGCAAAGGCGAAGCTAAAAGCATCGGCCGATACGATTGCCAAGCCTCCATCAATGACGCCTTACGAAGAAGCTGCTAAAAGCTTCGACATTGCTCTAACTCTGAAAGAGCAGCGTAAATATGATGAAGCACAGGTTGAGTTTGATAAAGCAATTGAGGTTGATCCAAATTTCGTTGAAGCGTATGTTGGCCGAGGAGGAATAAAATTCCAGAAGATTGAGTTTCCTGCGGCCATGGAAGATTATAATCGAGCGGTTGAAATTGCCGAGAATCTAACCGAAATGCATGAATACAAAGCATCTATTAAAAATGTTTTGGCCGATTATGAGGGTTCAAAAATTGAAGGCAGTAAAGCTGATTACATGAAAACCCGGTTAGCGGAAGCACTCTACCACAGAGGACACCTCAAGCGTTTTATGGAAGATAACGGTGGTGGTTGTAAAGACCTCAGACGTTCTCTTGATTTAGGTTATGGCAGAGCCAAAACCGATTGGCCGGATTTGTGCCAATAATACCCCCCTCTAATTACAGACCATAAAAATGCCCCCTTTCCCGAAGGAAAGAGGGCAGCAATGCAAGAGGTACCATCCAACCTCACATCGCATTGGCTATTAACCAACTTTTAAATAGCTTACATCCATTTTACTGGGAAAGACATAAATTCGTTCGTCAAATGTGCACAAATTTCATGATATGTTTCAATCTCTTTTCCTAAATAAGTATAAATGGCTCACAAAAAATGGTGGATGTCTACAGGGTAATGCTTCGCTTATTGTGCGAAGCACTTCTCGTGGTCTTCACATTTACTGATTAACCGCTGATCAACTTCTTTTTGACGGATAAATTGATTCTGAAAATGCTCGATTCATAAAGTCACTTACAGTTTCGTGTTCCGCTGAACAAGTTCGAATAAGCGGTTTTCAAAAATGGAAAGCTAGTCCATGTAAGACCGCATCTTGCTTATCCACAATTTGTCTTCAAAATTTGATTCGTCAGTATGTTTTTTAGTGCTCTTTTGGTCATTATCGGCTTGGATTTTGAATCGTCAATCTAAAAACGAAGTACGAGAACAAGAAGAGTTTAAACCTTGACCAAGGTTTGCCAGAAAACTTATAAAAGTCTGTTTAAGCAGCTACTGCTTTACGAATCGCGTGGCTGATTCACCGCTTTCTGTTTGAATAAACAGGGTAAAAAGTCCGTTTGTTAAACCCGAAACATCTAAAGAACCTTCAGCGGCTCCACGTTTAACCTCCTTACCCATTACATCAAAAATGGAATAATTGAACTTGGAAAATTCACTAGGAAGAAAAAGATGTTCGGAAACCGGATTCGGATACACAGCAAGTGAATTGGATTCTGTGCCAATCTCTTCAATATTTGATACAAGGTTATGACCAAAAACCCAAAGCCCAGTTTGCATATCGGAGGCCAATATATTACCCGAGGGAAGAAATGGATAAACCCCCCAACAACCACGGTAAACGCCAGCTTGGTGAAACTCGGTGGATGTATCGTAATGACCAACCAAGGTTGGATTGGCAGGGTTTGAGCAATCGAACATGTATAGCCCATCAAAATAGAAGGACACGAATAAGAACCCATTCGCATAAATCAGGTTATGTGCAATGGAGTTAGGGTCTATGTTGGAACCAATGGTATCGGTCACCTCTAAATCACCCATATCTGAGACGTCAATAATCTTTACATCCTTACCGTGTGTTTCATCAGCAAATGCATAATAGGGCTCATCTTGCATAAGCCAACCGCTGTGGTTATATCCGCTTTGAACGTAAGTATCTAATGAACCAATCATTTGAGGTTCACTAATGTTAGAGAAATCAACAATAAAAAGCCCTCTGTTCCCAGCATTGCAATAAGTGGTATCGTTACGTACAAATACGTCATGCACGTAGCCAACAGTACCCCAGAAAGGAACATCTACAGAACAATCGAGCAGTAGAGTTGGTACCGTTGGATCAGCCAAAGAGTAAACTGCAAACTCCTTTGTGCCTCCACACATGTACATTCTAGCACTGCTAGTGTCAATAAATATGTTGTGTGAACGGGCAAACAAAGCATCGCTATCGTAAACCACATTTACCGAGTTTGGCAAATCCCGCAAATCAACAATTTGCAAGGTGCTCGGCCCTTCATCGCAAACGATATAGAGGTAATCATCATAATCATGATAATCACGATGAATAACTGCGTCTCCCGTAAAGGCACCTTCAATAAATGCAACTTGAGATGACAAGGCTGGATTAGTTACATCAAAAATATGTGTGCCTGCGGTTGTGCCGATAATGGCGTATTCAGCACCGTTCTTCGCATAGCCCCAAATTTCGTTGTAGGTGTTTGAGTGCTGAGATGATGGTATTAACGATTCATCCTGCCAATTAAACAGCGAATCTAGATTTGTGCTTGTTTGTCCAACGGCATTAAATCCGATTAAGGTCAATAGAATTCCAAATGCTTTTTTCATCTAACCCCTAATTTAAATTAAACTAATTTGACTAAAAGTTGTCTCCAAGACCAACGATGATTTGTGCTTAGACACCAGCTAAAACTAAAACCAAATCATCGGCTTCTACCAATGTTCCGTCTCCTACTACAATGCGTTCGACTACGGCATCTTCAGAAGCGGTAACTGTTGTCTCCATCTTCATGGCCTCCATAATGAACAGTGGTTGGTTCTTTTTAACCTTTGCGCCTTTCTTCACCAATACACTACTCAACACACCTTGTAATGGTGCTCCTATTTGCTTTGCATCACTCTTATCAGCCTTCTCGTGCTCAACTTTGGTGATGTTTAGACTTTTATCAAGGATTTCAATATTACGCGTCATACCATTTACACGAAAGAACAGCGTTCGCATTCCGTTCTCATCGGCCTGACCAATAGAAAGCAGTTCGATAATGATATTCTTGCCTTCACCAATCTCAACCAATGTTTCTTCGCGGAGTTTCATTCCATAGAAGAAATTACCTGTTGGAATCTTACTCAAATCTCCAAACTCCTGCTTCTTGATGAAATAGTCCTCAAAAACCTTCGGATACATGAGATATGACAAGTAATCAGTGAACTTGAGAGAAGGATCAAACTTCTTCTTAAAATCCTCAAATCCTTTATCAAAATCAATTGGATCTAAATGGCTGTTCGGCCTATCTGTAAATGGCTTGCGGTCCTTCAATATTAACTTCTGAAGATCTTTTGGGAAACCACCATGTGGCTGTCCTAAATGTCCCATGAAGAAATCTACCACACTTTCGGGAAAAGAAATCGTATCGCCCCTTTCAAGTACATCTGCAATCGTCAATCCATTGGAAACCAAGTATAAAGCCATGTCTCCAACCACTTTGGATGATGGCGTAACTTTCACCACATCACCAAAAAGCTGGTTCACTTCTCCATACATGAGTTTGATTTCTTCAAACTTATTTGCCAAACCGAGAGCAACTGCCTGTGGCTTCAGGTTTGAATACTGCCCACCAGGTATTTCATGCTGAAAAACGCTAGAAGTGCTTGACATCAGTCCACTTTCAAACGGGTAGTAGTAGTCTCGAACTTTGTCGAAATAATTTGAAACCTCATTCAAGCGTGGACTATCTATTGCTTGCTCCCTTTCATGGAAACGCATCATTTCCACAATTGAATTGAAATTGGGCTGAGAGGTCAACCCAGAGATAGAACCAATGGCCACATCAACTACATCAACCCCAGCTTCAATTGCCTTTAAATAAGTAGCAGGTTGTAGCGATGATGTATCGTGCGTATGCAGATGAATAGGGATTTTTACCGTGTCTTTTAGCGCTGTAATAAGCTCGGTTGCGGCATACGGTTTTAGCAACCCCGCCATGTCTTTAATGGCAAGAATATGTGCTCCAGCGTTCTCAATATCCTTGGCAAGTTGGAGGTAGTATTCCAACGTGTATTTACTGCGAGCAGGGTCGAGAATATCACCAGTATAACACATGGCTCCTTCAGCAATTCCTTCCGTTCTAGAACGGACGTACTCGATACAAGGACCAATGCCTTTCATCCAGTTGAGACTGTCGAAAATTCGGAAGATATCAACTCCAGTTTCCCACGATTTCTCTACGAACTTCTCTACCATATTGTCGGGATATGCTTTATATCCTACACCGTTTGAACCTCGAATAAGCATTTGTAAAAGCGTGTTCGGAATAGCTTTTCTCAACTCAGCCAAACGCTCCCAAGGATCTTCGTGTAAGAACCTCAGCGCTACATCAAACGTGGCTCCACCCCAAACTTCGTAACTGAATATTTCGGGATGATTTTTGGCATAGCTTTCTGCAACGCGAAGCATATCATATGTACGCATGCGTGTGGCAAACAATGACTGATGCGCATCTCGCATCGTGGTATCGGTGTATTGAATTGCCTTTTCTTTCAGCAACCATTCACTAAAACGTTCAGGCCCCAATTCATTTAGAAGGTCTTTTGTTCCTTTTGGATATGCTCCAAAACGCTGAAATTCTGGAACAACTGGCTTAAGAAGAACCTTTCTATCATCTGTGAATTTAACGTCAGGGTTTCCATTAACAGTAATCTCCCCGAGGAACTTTACAATCTTAGTTGCACGGTCACGCCCTTTCACAAACTTGAAAAGTTCGGGGTGATTTGGAATAAAACTAACGGTAGCCTCTCCCCTTTTAAAAACATCATGATTCACGATATTCTCAACAAATCGGATATTGGTTTTCACGCCACGAATACGGAATTCTTGCAAGCAGCGCGTCATTTTTCGTGCAGCACCATCCAATGTTCTTGAATGTGCACAGATTTTCACCAATAACGAGTCGAAGAATGGACTGATTCGAACACCTGAATACACACTTCCCACATCGAGACGAATTCCGAACCCTTCTGCCGGACGATACGTGATTAGCGTTCCGTGATCGGGTTTGAAATCATTTTCGGGATCTTCTGCGGTAATACGGCATTGTACCGCAAACCCGTTTACTGTGATGGCCGTCTGATCAGGAATAGCGATTTCGTCCTCGTACAATTTGTAGCCCATCGCAAT
>JBLIGB010000112.1:0-5412 GCA_047636795.1 Bacteroidia bacterium
AACTGACCATACAAAATCTGTCTAAAACCTACTCAAACGGAGTAAAGGCATTAGATAATGTTTCTATAGAAATTGAAAACGGAATGTTTGGTCTTTTGGGGCCAAATGGTGCGGGAAAGTCTTCGCTTATGCGGACCATTGCAACGCTGCAGGAAGCCGATTCTGGTACGGCAACACTTAATGAGATTGACATTTTCAGTCAGCCGCATGAATTACGGAAGGTCTTGGGTTATTTGCCGCAAGAGTTTGGGGTGTACCCGAAAATTACTGCGGAGCAATTGCTTGACCATCTCGCCATTTTAAAAGGCATCACCAACTCAAAGGAGAGAAAGGAACTTGTCGGTTATTTACTTGAAAAAGTAAACCTCTACAACGACCGAAAAAAGAGTGTGAAAGGTTTTTCTGGAGGAATGAAACAGCGGGTTGGCATTGCCCAAGCGTTAATTGGAAGTCCGAAATTGATTATTGTGGATGAGCCAACTGCTGGTTTAGATCCTGGGGAGCGCAACCGTTTTTACAATTTGCTAGCCGATGTTGGTAAGGATGTAATTGTAATTCTATCTACCCATATCGTAGATGATGTGCGAGAGCTTTGCACCAAAATGGCGATTATGAGTACCGGTCAGTTGGTGTTTCACGGAGCACCTCAAACGGCCATAGATGAGTTAAGCGGAAAGGTTTACCAGAAGGTGGTGGAACGAGAAGAGTTGGAACAATATGCCACTAACTACTCCATCATATCTAATAAGATGGTGGGCGGAAAACCCTTCATTCATATTTATAGCGATACTGATCCGAAAGAGGGATTTGAGCCTGTTAAACCAAATCTGGAAGACGTGTTTTTCTCCAAAATTAACACGGGTAACGTACTTGTTTAACTCGGTAAAGCGCTAAACCATGTTTAAAGATTTCTTTTTTGCCGAGATAAGGTATGCCACACGGCAACCTATGCTGTACATCTTCCTAGGGATGATCACGTTGCTCGTTTTTGGAGCAACAGCAAGTGATAACATCGTAATTGGTGGTGCAGTCGGAAACGTATTTAAAAACGCACCTCATGTTATTACGCAGTTTACCGTAATCATGACCATTTTCGGTTTACTGATGGCAACGGCATACTTCAATACAGCCGCGCTAAAAGACCATAATAGTCAGTTCAACGAAATTCTTTTCAGCACTCCTCTCAGCAAAGCAGGATACTTTTTTGGGCGGTTTTTTGGAGCGTTAGTTCTATCCACTATTCCAATGCTTGGTGTGTTTTTAGGTGTGTTTCTAGGCGCTGTTCTCGGCCCTGCACTGGGTTGGGTAGATGCAGACCGTTTTGGCCCTTACTTCCTCGAAACGTTCGTAAACAATTACCTGCTTTTCATTTTACCGAATATGTTCTTCGCAGGCGCCATCGTATTCGCGCTGGCTACTCGGTGGAAAAGCACGGTAATCTCATTTGTTGGCGCATTAGTAATCATCATTGGTTACATCGTTGCAGGAACACTTATGTCCGATATCGACAACGAAACCATTGGTGCTTTGACTGATACTTTCGGGATACGTGCCTATGGCCTTCACGCCAAATATTTCACGCCTATTGAGAAGAACACAATCAGTCCAGCGTTTGGCGGAATATTACTTCTAAATCGACTCATTTGGATTTCCGTTGGAGCTTTCATTCTAGGTCTTTCGTACTTCAGTTTTTCCTTCCAAGAGAAGAACAAAAAGGTGAAGGCACAGAAAGATGAGAAGAAAGAAGAATCTGCGCTTAGAGTAAAACCACAAATACGAGCGGTATTCAGCTCAGGAAGTGGTTGGGCACAATTCAAAAGCTTCTTCTACACCAATTTTCTAAGCATCGCGAAGAGCGCAACGTTCAAGGTCTTGTTCCTTTTTAGCCTCATTATTCTAATCGCCAACCTTTTTGGTGGCTTCGAGGCCTACGGTCTTCAATCATACCCTGTCACCTATAAGATGATGGATTTGATCTCAGGCGCGTCTGGCATTTTCATCATCATCATCCTTGTGTTTTTTAGTGGTGAACTGGTTTGGCGTGACCGCGATTCAAAAATTCACGAAGTAATTGACGCCACACCACACGCATCAACCATTTCGCTTTCGGCCAAAGTTCTGTCGCTAATCACATTAACTTCTCTCCTCAATATATTCTTTGTGGTTTGTGCGGTAATCTATCAGTTGCTGATGGGCTTTACGCGGATTGAACTACACGTTTATTTAATCGATTTCCTGCTTTCCACTTTCCCAGTCTATGTGGTGTGGAGTGGCGTTATGATAATGATTCAGGTAATCCTGAATAACAAGTATGTCGGCTACTTTGTGTCCATCCTCATTCTCTTTTTATGGAGTTTGATTATGGTGGCGTTAGACCTTCAATCCAATATGCTTTCCATTGGTGCTGGGCCATCCGTTATGTACTCAGATATGAACGGTTTTGGAGCGGGCGTCAACGGGCGACTGTGGTTTAATCTGTATTGGTTTCTGTTCTCTTTCATCTGCATTATTGTGGCTTCGGCCATGTGGTCTCGTGGCACCTCTAGTTCCATTATTGAAAGAGCTAAACATGCCAACTTAAAATTGAACAATGCTACCAAAGGGCTTACTGCAGTTCTTGTTTTGGCATTTATCGGGGTTGGTGGATTTGTCTACTACAACACCCAAGTCCTTAACCCGTACAAAACCCCTGACCAACTCGAACTTTTATCTGCCGAATTCGAGAAGAAATACAAGCAGTATGAAGGCATTCCAATGCCGAAAGTAAAAGATGTGAAATACGATATTTCCATTTTTCCAGAAACGCGATCAGTGAATGTGATTGCAGACCTTCTTTACAAGAATGAAACTGCAGTTCCGATTGATACGCTTCATTTTAATATTGATAAAAACTGGAATCCAACGTTTGAAATCCCAAACTGCGAGTTGGCTTTTGAAGACGAGGAAATGGGCTGGATGAAATTTGCAGTTAGTCCACCACTAATGCCCGGTGATTCGGTTTTGGCTCGCATTAAAACTGCTTATGCCCCAAAAGGATTTGAGAACCAAGTTGGCAATACGAGTGTTGCCGCAAACGGAACATTCCTCAATAATTTCCAGATTATTCCATCACTGGGTTACGATCCAAATAGTGAGTTAAGCGACAAGAATACGCGGAAGAAATATGGTCTTCCTCAGAAAGACCGAATGCCTGAATTGGAAGCAAACTGCAATGAATCGTGTCAAAGCAACTACCTTTCAAACGGTCGTGCCGATTACGTTATGATTGAAACTACCATTTCAACGGCTGGTGATCAAACTGCTATTTCTCCAGGAACGCTTGTTAAGCAATGGGAAGAAAACGGCAGAAATCACTTTCAGTATAAGTTGGATCATCCTGCACAGAACTTCTATTCCTTCATTTCTGCTCGTTATGAAGTAGCACGAAAAAAGTGGAACGGAATTGACTTAGAAGTTTATTACGATGCCAAGCATGAAGTGAACGTGGAAATGATGCTTGCCGCTGTTGAGCGTTCGTTGACCTATTACACCGAAAACTTCGGGCCGTATTATCAAAAGCAATGTAGAATTATTGAATTCCCGAGGTACGCTTCGTTTGCGCAAGCATTCCCTGGCACGATGCCGTATTCAGAGTCAATTGGGTTTGTAACCAACCTAGAAAATGAAGAAGGCAACAACATTATTGATGCAGTAATCGCTCACGAAATGGCGCATCAATGGTGGGCACATCAGGTAGTTGGAGCAAACATGCAAGGCGGCACAATGATGAGCGAAAGTTTTGCTGAGTACTCATCGTTAATGACGATGAAAAAAATGAACGATGACCCGATGAAAATGCGGGAGTTTTTGAAGTATAACCACAATCGATATTTGAGCGGGCGTAGCCAAGAAGTTGATAAAGAGGTGCCGCTCTATAAGGTTGAAAATCAGCCTCACATCCATTACGGAAAAGGAAGTCTTATTCTATTTGCCCTGCAAGATTATATTGGCGAAGAGAAGGTGAACCTGGCTATGCGAAACTACTTGGATGAGTTTAAGCATGTTGGGCCACCTTATTCTACATCGCTAGATTTTCTTAAATACCTCGAACCTCAAGTTCCAGACTCGTTAAAGTATTTGATTACCGATTGGTTTGAAGAAATTACCCTTTATGATAATCGGATTAAGGAGGCCGACTATAAGGTTTTGGAAAACGGCAAATATGAGTTGACATTGAAGATTGAATCAACCAAAATAAAGGCTGATACAATGGGCAACGAAACTAAAGTACCGATGAACGATTGGATTGATATCGGTGTCCTTGACTCGGAAGAGAAAAACTTGGTTTACAAAAACCGAGTAAAGATTAACCAACCCGAAATGACGTTCATTTTGGAGCTTGACAGCCTTCCTGTAAAAGCGGCAATTGACCCGAGAAGGTTACTAATTGATCGGGTTTATGACGATAACGTGAAGGTAGCCTCCGAGCAATAGTTCGAATTCAGTATAAGAGAAAGCGCCCCATCGAGTAATCGATGGGGCGCTTTGATTTTTGTTCGTTTCGGTAGCTGATTAATCCCTACCTCCCATGTATCGCATTACATAATAAAGTAATGTGGTAACGGAAGCTAAAGCGGCAACGATATACGTTCTACCTGCCCAGTTAAGAGCTGTTTTAGCCCCTTCATGTTCCGCGCCTTTTGTCAATCCGCTGTTATCCAACCAAACTAATGCTCGGTTACTTGCATCAATTTCTACAGGAAGAGTTACAACTGAAAACAATGTAATTGCCGACTGGAGCACTATAATTACAAGCAACATTTGGCTGTACATGCTAGACGCGTAAGCAAGAAATATCATTCCGATGTAAACGAAATTCAACGCCTTTGAACTAAAACTTACAATAGGCACAAGGTGAGACCTCATCTGCAACCAAGGATATTCAACAGCATGCTGAACTGCGTGTCCGCATTCGTGAGCCGCAACTGCGGCCGCAGACACATTCCTTCCATTGTAAACTTCTGGGCTGAGGTTCACTGTCTTATTACCAGGATTGTAATGGTCCGTCAGTTTCCCAGGAGTGCTTTCCACTGTTACATCATAAATATTACTGTCGGTTAGCATCTTTTGCGCTACCTGCGCGCCAGTTAAGCCAGAACTCAACGGCATCTTTTCATACTTCGCAAAAACGCTTTTCAATCTACGACTGACTGCAAATCCGAGAATCGCAAAACCTATTACTAAAATCAGTAAACCTGGGTCAAATCCAAACATCATATCTCTTTCTTTTAATTGTTGTGTTGTTGGCTACAAGCAGTCAAATGCTGTACCAATCAACAGAACGCAAAGCTAAAACCATTCAAACAGGTTTTTGTGCATCCATTTGTGTTAAATCTTCCCAATCCGGTTTTATAATTCGTCAGAGTCCCAAGT
>JBLIGB010000113.1:0-5409 GCA_047636795.1 Bacteroidia bacterium
CAGCAGTATCCACAATCACCACATTGTGATTATTTGCTTTGGCGTACTTAATCGCATTTTCTGCAATTGAAACCGGGTTCTTATTATCAACTTCGGTATAAACTTCAGCACCAACCTGTTCTCCGAGTACTTTCAATTGGTCGATTGCCGCAGGACGATAAACATCACACGCCACTAATAATGGATTCTTTTGACGTTTGCTCTTTAAGAAAAGAGCCAATTTTCCTGAAAACGTGGTTTTACCAGAACCTTGCAAACCTGCAATAAGAATCACAGACGGGTTCCCGTCTAAATTGACATCCTCGGACTTACCGCCCATCAACTCTCCAAGTTCATCTTTGGTGATTTTCACCATTAACTGCCCCGGTTTTACAGCTGTCAATACATCTTGTCCAAGTGCTTTTTCCCGTACTCTTTCGGTAAATTCCTTGGCAATTTTGAAGTTAACATCGGCATCAAGCAAAGCGCGCCTCACTTCTTTCATAGTTTCAGCCACGTTTATCTCCGTAATCTGTCCCTCTCCTTTCAGCGTTTTAAACGCCTTGTCAAACTTCTCCGTTAAATTCTCGAACATCTATTCTGATTTTGAAGCCACAAAGATAATTTCCATGCGGTATTTATACCAATTTACATTCTTTCAGGAACCGAAGCTCCCAATAATTTCATTGACGAACTGATTACCTGAGCAGTGAGCTCAGAAATTACCAGTCTCAACGATTTAATCTTTTCGTCTTCCTCAGTAAGGATCGGACACTCGTGATAAAACGTGTTGTATTCCTTGGCTAATTCGTACGTGTAATTTGCAATTACAGCAGGACTGTACTCATCTCCTGCCAGCTTTATTGTTTCTGGATATTGATTTAGCAATTGAATTAGGGCGCGCTCATTTCCGTTAATATCATTCAACTTAGGAATAGCCACAAACTCTACCTCCGCCTTGCGTAGTACCGACTTTATTCGAGCGTGAGTGTATTGAATAAATGGCCCCGTATTCCCTTGCATATCAATACTTTCTGCAGGATTGAAAAGCATCCGTTTTTTCGGGTCTACTTTAAGCATGAAGTACTTCAAAGCACCCAAACCAAGCGTTTCAAAAAGTTCGTTGGCTTCTTCAGAACTCAGGCCTTCCAACTTGCCTCTTTCTTCGGATTGGGCTCTGGCCGTATCTACCATTTCGTCCATCAAGTCATCTGCATCAACCACAGTGCCTTCTCTTGACTTCATCTTGCCAGATGGAAGATCTACCATTCCGTAAGACAGGTGATAGCAGTTTTTGGCCCAATCGAAACCAAGTTTTCCGAGAATAAGAAACAATACCTCAAAGTGATAATCCTGTTCGTTTCCTACCGTGTATATAAGTTGATTCAAATCAGACCAATCTTCATATCGGAGTTTGGCAGTACCTAAGTCTTGAGTCATGTAAACTGCTGTCCCATCGGAACGAAGTAGCAGCTTTTGATCAATTCCATCATCTGTTAGGTCGCACCAGATAGATCCATCTTCTCGCTTTTGAAAGATACCGTCCTCTACTCCACTCTCAACCAAATCTTTTCCTGTTAAGTAGGTATTGCTTTCATAATAAAGCTTATCGAAATCTACTCCCAAACGGTTGTAGGTTTCGTCAAAACCCTTATACACCCAACCATTCATTTTTGCCCAAAGTGTACGCACCTCCTCATCTCCAGCTTCCCACTTTTGAAGCATTTCTCGCGCCTCCAAAATCAATGCGGCTTCCGCCTTGGCTTCATCTTCGGTTTTGCCAGCTTCTATCAGCTCAGAAACCTCGGCTTTGTAGCGTTTATCAAACTCCACATAATACTTCCCAACGAGCTTATCTCCTTTCAGCCCAGTTGATTCAGGTGTTTCGCCTTCCCCAAATTTCTGCCAAGCCAACATGCTTTTGCAGATATGAATGCCACGGTCGTTAATTACCTGAACTTTCTGCACTTCGTGGCCATTGGCCTTTAGAATTTCCGCAACCGAATAACCGAGAAGGTTGTTTCGGATGTGTCCCAAATGCAGGGGTTTATTTGTGTTTGGAGAAGAATACTCCACCATAATATTACGGCTATGCTCCCCTTTTGGCTGAAACCCGTAATTCTCCACAGCTTGCATTTCACCTAATTTCTCAACCCAATACTCAGCTGTAAACTCAAGATTTAAAAAGCCTTTTACTACGTTGAATGAAGCAACATAATCAACTGCATTTATAAGGGCTTCGCCAATCTGCTGCCCAGTTTGTTCAGGAGAACCTTTACTTATCCGAAGTAATGGGAATACCACCAGTGTAACATCGCCTTCAAATTCCTTTCTGGTTTTTTGAAGTTGCAATTTCCCTTCTTCTACCTCTGCTCCATACAGATTGGATACTACTTTTTGAATGTGTTGAATCAACGAAATACTCACGTTTCTGAATTTTACTGCAAAGCTATAATAGATGGTGTAAGCAATGGATGCGAAATATGCCCGACATCTTAGTTAAATTTGCAAATTAAAATTGCAACTATGGCAGTACCTTTTCTCGATTTCGAAAGTGACCTTCAAGAGCTTCAAGAACAGCTCGATAAATCCCATGCCATTCAGGAGAAGGGCAAAGTAGATGCTACCAAGACTATTGAAGAATTGGAAGTCAGCTACAAGCTTAGAACACAAGAGATTTATGGCAGTCTTACGCCCTGGCAACGCATACAGGTAGCTCGGCATACGAAACGACCTTACACCTTGGCTCATATTGAAGCTTTAACTGACAATACCTTTGTTGAGCTATTTGGAGACCGAACGGTAAAAGATGACAAAGCCATGGTTGGTGGTTTTGGAAGTATTGATGGGAAAACTGTTATGCTGATAGGTCAGCAAAAAGGGATTGACACCAAAATGCGCCAGTACCGAAATTTTGGAATGGCCAATCCAGAAGGTTATCGCAAAGCTTTGCGGTTAATGAAGCTGGCAGAGAAATTCAACAAACCCGTTATCACGTTTATCGATACCCCCGGAGCTTTTCCTGGAATTGAAGCTGAGGAACGCGGACAAGGTGAAGCTATTGCACGGAACATCATTGAAATGATGCAGCTGAAAGTTCCAATTATTTGTGTGATTATTGGCGAAGGGGCTTCTGGTGGTGCGTTGGGAATTGGTATTGGCGATAAGCTTTTCATGCTGGAGAACACATGGTATTCGGTTATCTCTCCAGAGAGTTGTTCAACCATCCTATGGCGTAGCCGCGAAAACAAGGAACAAGCAGCAGAATCGTTGAAATTGACTCCGGAAGACCTCTTGGAGCAAAAACTTATTGCTGGAATTATTCCTGAACCACTGGGTGGTGCACATCGAGATTACGACACCACATTTGCCAACGTTAAGAAGGAAATCAAAAAGCACCTAACACGTTTGCACAACATGGATTCGCAAGAGCGGATTGATAAAAGGATTGAGAAATACAGTCAAATGGGTGTTTTTAACGAGGATTGAAATCTCCCAGCACTGGTTAATGATGCTAACTTTATTCCATAGACAATTTAACTAGTAGCTTTCCTTATGAAAAAAGCAGTCGTTTTAATTCTCACATTTATCGGGATTTCAGGTGCAAACGCGCAAACACCTACTTATAACGAGCAGGTGGCCTGTATCTTGTATGAGCATTGTACAACATGTCATCATGACGGAGGTATTGCCCCCTTTTCATTGATGGATTATGATGATGCATCCGCAGCTGCATTCGGAGTTATGGGGGCTGTAAATGCAGGCACCATGCCGCCTTGGCCACCCAATCCTGATTATAATTCACTGGCGCACGAACGCCTCTTGACACAAAACGAAATTGACATCATTACCAACTGGGTAAATGGTGGTCAACCACAAGGTTCTGGGCCTGCTCCGCAGGAGCCTGTCTATGCTAACTCAGAAGCCATTGCAAACCCAGATTTGGTTGCTACAATGCCGCCATACACAATCAACACGCAGGGCAACGATGTTTATCGATGCTTTGTGATTCCGACCAGCCTCAATCAAGACGTTTTTATAACCGAGATTGAGATTGTTCCGGGCAACCCGGAGGCTGTACACCACGTACTTCTATATCAAGACCAAACCAATGTCCCAGCTCAATTAGATATTGATGACTTTGGCCCTGGCTATACCAGTTTTGGCGGAACTGGAAGCAATGATTCTGAATTAATTGGCGGATGGGTTCCAGGTCAGCTTCACAGAGCCTACCCACCCAACTTTGGAGTTCGTATTCCTGCCGGATCCAACATCATTATGCAGGTTCATTACCCTGCCTCGGCAAATGGCCAAACTGATCAATCAAAAGTGAACATAAAGTACAGTACCTCTACCGTTAGAGAAGTGTTTATTACTGCGCCACTCAACCACGGCTCGCTCAATGAAGGCCCGTTAAGTATTCCTGCTAATCAAGAAAGCACGTTTACTTGTGACTATTCTGCTCCTTCTCAGTATGACATTACTATTCTTGACGTATCTCCTCACATGCATTTGCTCGGAAAATCGATTAAGTCTTGGGCGGTGACTCCCACCAACCAAACCATTCCACTTATTGAGGTCGAAGACTGGGATTTTCATTGGCAGGGGTTTTATGAATTTCGAAACCCGATAAAAATCCCTGCGGGTAGTACGCTTCATAGCACAGCCACCTACGACAATACTACAAACAACCCAGAGAACCCAAACAGCCCACCACAGCATGTTTATGCCGGAGAATCGACAACAGAAGAAATGATGCTCGTTTTCTTTTCATTTACGCAGTATTTTCCGGGAGATGAGAATATTGCCATCGACCCAGTTTCGGTGCACGAAGACCACGTTTGTCAAGGACAAGAGGTAGGAATCGATGAAACCATCGAAGATCAATTAATCCTATTTCCAAATCCAGCAACAGAACAGATTACGCTGCAGCTATCTACACAAAACGTAACTGACATTCGTTTGACCGATCTTCTTGGAAAAACCGTTCGGCAATTTCCATTGGGTGCTGAACGATTAGATGTGTCAGACGTGAAGGAGGGTGTTTATTTGCTCAGAGTTGAGAGCAATGGCGGGGCCTCTTCAAGAAAAATTGCAATCAGCCATTGAGATAAGTGAACTTCGGAATCTTAATGAAATTTAAAAACCCCAAAAGCCATTTGCTTTTGGGGTTTTCTCTTTCTAGAAAGTATACTGATACGCCAATCGAATACTTACACCTGGATTGAAGGAAGTGAAGATTTGGTCTTCCGCTTCGTGAGAACGGTAAACAAGCGTTCGTTCATCATCTAAAAGGTTTTGTAGACGAAGTGTGATACGTGAATTACGTTTTTCACCAACATTTACGTAAGCGTTAAAATTCAAGCTGTGGAATGCGAGCGTGTAAACGTCTGGCACGCGCCCAGAACCAATAATACTGAGCTGATCGCC
>JBLIGB010000114.1:0-5402 GCA_047636795.1 Bacteroidia bacterium
CTGATAATGAATATGTTGCGTTAGGCGTTTTCGAACAAAAAGGAAGTCGCGCTTTTGGCACTTTTCTCACCACCACAGGCGACTACCGCTACTTGGAAGGAAACGTGTCTGGCGATAGCCTAATGCTTTCTTGTTTCGATGGCTCGCACGTTTTTTTGTTCAAGGCAAAGGTTACTGGAAACCGCATTGAGGGCAGTTTCTGGTCTGGAAGCCATTGGCAAGAAAACTGGGTGGGTGTTAGAGATGAAGCCTTCGAATTACCAGACCCCGCATCACTCACCTTTATTAAGCCAGGCTATTCTAAGCTTGATTTCTCATTTCAAAACTTAGACGGAAAGACCGTTAGTTTAAATGATGAAGCTTTTAAAGACAAGGTTGTAATCGTGCAAATAATGGGAAGTTGGTGTCCGAATTGTATGGACGAAACAGCCTATTTAGTTTCTCTCCACAACAAATTCCATCAGCAAGGTTTAGAGGTGGTCTCGTTAGCGTTTGAGAAGAGCGATGATATGGAAATAAACACCCAGTCCTTAAGCAGGTTAAAGGAGCACTTCAGCATTCCTTATGAAATTCTCTTGGCGGGAAAGGCGAGTAAGACAGAAGCAGCAAGAAAGCTTCCAATGCTCAATCACGTGCTTTCCTTTCCCACAAGCATTTATATTGATAGAGAGGGGAAAGTGAGAAAAATTCACACGGGTTTCTCAGGACCAGGAACTGGAGAGTACTATAAGGAGTTTGTGGAAAAAACCAACCAATTTGTAACTGAGTTACTCATTGAATAATTGGATTTAGAGTCATCCCTGAACAAACAAATACCCTTAATAATAGTCGGAACGAAAATTGCCTTCTTTGAACCTAGAACAAAAAGCACTTATTATGAAGAAATTATTTACTCTCGGACTGCTTGTTATATCAGCAGCCACTTTCGCACAGGACAAAATTACTGTTAAGGAAGAAATGGTTGCAATCGATGGAACCAGCAGAAACAGCCTAACAGTAATACTGTCCGGCTCAGAGACCGATGACGTTAAAAAGGCCTGGAAAAAACAACTGAAAGAACTAAAGGGAAAAATATCTGATAAGACAATCATTTTCGGTGACGACTGTGTGTTGAAAGAATTGGGGGATAACTCTTTTGATGTTTACTCTATTGTGGAAGAAGCTATTGCAGAAGAAGTAAGATTAGTCGTTGCATTTGACCTTGGAGGTGCCCATTTGAGCACCGCTGCTCACCCAGCACAATACCCAGCTGCAGAAAAATTCATTTATGCCTTTGCACTTACACATGCAAAGAGCGTTGTATCTACGGATATTGAAACAAGCCAGAAGATTCTAAAAGGCCTTGAAAAAGACCAAAGCGGATTGGAGGACGATAAGGAGAAGCTAGAGAAAAACATCAAAGACTACGAAGCGAAAATTGAGGAAAATAAGGCTTCAATCGAGAAGAATGTCGGTAATCAAACCGGTCAGCAGAATGAAATACATCGATTAGAAGAGAGCCAGATTGAAGGACAGATTGAAGAGGTTCAAAAAGTAATTAAGGAATTCAATAAAGAATTAGATGGATTGGTTAAAGACAAGAAGCGTATAGAAAAAGATAACCAGAATCTTCTAGAAAAAATCAAGAAGGCTAATGCCGATATGAAGGAAAACCAAACAAATCAGACTACTAAAAAGACCGAGGTGGAAGCCTCAAAAGGAGCAATACAAACCCTTGAGGTAAAATTAAGGTCCATTCATTAACCGAAGGTTCATTTTAAGAATCCAGGGCGGCCGTTGGACGACCTTTTTTGTACCTATGGAATGTATCGAGCACTCACCTTAATATTCTGTAAACTTATTGCTTGTTCCGTTTTAGCTCAAAACTGGAGCATTACCGAGGTAGCCAACCTACCCGAGCCCGTTTCGAACAACGCGGTTTGTGAAGGGTTTTCTACGGAAGGAATATTCATTTATTCCTTCGCTGGAATAGACTCATCACTTACGTATTCAGGCATCCACCTAAAAACATGGCGGATGAATACGCAAACCTTACAGATTGAACAACTGCCTGATGTACCCGATACTTTAGGAAAGGTTGCTGCCGGGGCGAGCCGTGTTGGCAACATAATCTACGTTATTGGCGGTTACCACGTTTTGGCAAACGGAAATGAAATTTCGTCAAACAGGGTTCATCGGTTTGATATTTCACAAAATCAATTTATTTCAGATGGCTCTCCAATTCCCGTTCCGATTGATGACCACGTTCAAGCTGTTTACCAGGACAGTTTGATTTTTGTGGTAACAGGTTGGAGCAATACAGGCAATGTTCCTGATATTCAGATTTACAACACATTTACAAATACCTGGCAGGTTGGAACTTCAACCCCAAACAGTGCTGTCTACACATGCTTTGGAGCCTCGGGCGAAATTCTAGGTGATACAATCTACTATTTTGGAGGTGCAGGAGGATTCAATTTTGGAGCACAGTCTAGGCTCAGAAAAGGCTACATCAACCCATCTAACCCAACCGATATTTCGTGGTCTATTTCTGAGTCGATACCGGCTTTTACAGCATACCGAGCAGCAGCATGCAAAACCGCGAGTGCAGTACATTGGTTAGGTGGATCAAACGTTACCTACAATTTTGATGCAATTGCCTACAACGGCTCTGGTTTAGTACAACCAGCCAACCAAACGATGTTCTACGTGCCAAATTCTGGCTTACTAGGAAAAGAGGAATCAGTCCAACTTCCGATGGATTTACGAGGTGTTGGAAACGTTTCTCAAACTCAGAAATACTTAATTGGAGGTATTACAACCAACGGGACTGTTTCAAGCAGTATTTTGAAGCTTGACTACGAGGGAACGTTATCTATACAGGAAACTCAGAAATACTCAAACCCATTTTTATCGCCAAACCCAACCAGTAACCAAGTATTCAGTACAGTGAGCGGAGAGTTGGAAGTTTTCGATTCAAAAGGAGCACTTGTTCTATCCAAAGAAATTTTAAAAGCGTCTGTAATTGAAATAAATTCACTCCAAACTGGGTTGTATTTTGCGCAATTGAAAAACGATAAGTCCATTTTCCGTCAGCGCTTAATTATTTCCGAATGAGGTTACTTCTCTTTGCTCTTTGCCCACTACTGCTGGCGAATTCTGCGGCTCTGTCACAAAACGACACCCTCGCCAGCCCCTATAGTTTCAAATGGAAAAGAGATCTTATTGCTTCTTCCGCAGCAGCGGTTTTAGCTGTTGGAGGCTACTTTACAAGCAGCAGACTTAAACCACTCACAGAGTCCCAAGTAAACTCCCTAGACCCTTATAATCTTACTGGGGTTGACAGAGCCGCTATTAATAATTGGAGTCCTGGCTCGGCCACAGCAAGTGATGTACTACTTTACTCTTCTTTCGTGTTGCCTGGAGTTATGATGCTGAATAAGCGAATGAGAAAAGATTATCTCGTCATCGGGTTTATCTATGCTGAAGTAGGGATGCTCACATATGGCCTTACAGACCTTACTAAAGGATTAGCGAAGCGTGTTCGCCCTTATGCATACAACGGAGATGTAGATTTAGAATTCAGAACGACTAAAGGCGCTCGTCAATCATTCTTTTCTGGCCACACAGCCATGACGACCGCCCTTGCATTTACCACAGCCAAAATTTTTTCTGATTATTCAGATAATCCGGTGCATGAAGCATTGGTTTGGACTGGAGCAGCAGTATTACCAATTGCCACAGCTTCGTTACGTTATGCAGCTGGAAGACACTTTCCGACTGATGTTATTGCGGGTTATTTTATTGGCGCTACAATTGGCTACATGGTTCCATGGCTGCATCGCAGAAAACCATTGGTTAAAGGAATGACCTTGGCTCCTTATTCAAACGGAGGGCGGGAGATTGGATTTTACGTAAACTACCGTTTGTAATCTTTAACGGTCGTACTGCCCAAGCAACTGCAGTAATTCATTCAACTTCGGAGTAAGTACAATTTCGGTTCTCCTGTTTTTGGCACGTCCATCCTTCGTTGTGTTATCACCAATTGGCGAGAACTCACCTTTTCCGGAAGCCGTTACACGCTTAGGGTCAACACCTCCGTTTTGAAGCAACCGTACAACAGATACAGAACGAGCCACACTCAAATCCCAGTTATCCTTAAAGCGGTTGGTTTTAATTGGAATACTATCTGTGTGACCTTCAATAGCCATATTGATGTCTGTATTCTTCTGCATTACTTCGGCAATTTTCTGCAAGGCCTCTACTCCTTTCGCCTCAACCGTAGCACTCGCAGATTTAAAAAGCAACTTATCACTCATCGAAACATAGACCTTCCCATCACGCATTTCTACGCTTAACTCATCCGAATCAAATCCCATCAACGCCTTTTTCACTCTATCAGAAAGCGCGTTCATCAATTCATCTTGTTTGGCAAGAATCTCTTCCAACATTTTCAACCGTTCCTCACGATTCTTCAGCAACGCCTCTTTTTCCGCTAATTCTTGTTGCTTACCAGCCAAATCTGTGCTTAAACCAGCCACCTGAGCACCAGAAGAAAGCTTCAATTGGTCGTAAGCCTTTTTAGCCGCAGCCAAGTCTTCCGTTAAGTAATCAGCATTTTTTTTAGATGCCGTTAAATCATCCTTCGTATCTCTCAAATCCTTTTCAGTTGAAGCTAAAACCCCCTCAAGATCAGACGTTCGTTCACACAAAGAATCACGTTCATTTACAGCTTCTTTAAACTTCTTAGACTGAAACGTTTGCTGCCCATTGGTATAAGGTTCACCACATGGCTTAACCGATGCACAAGAAGACATCAGCATTGCAGACACAACTGCTAGGAAAAAAATATTCAGGTAATTCACTTTCATCATGGTGGGTTTAGGATTCAAAATTATCCACAACAAACACTTGCAAAGTCGATTTGGGTGAATGTTATCCACCATTAAAGTTTCATAGCTTTTTTGGGCGTGTCCCTCGCCAACGCACAAGCTCACACACAATCGGGGCAGGCTTTCCGCTATATCTTTCCCTAACCTTTTCGCTGTGCTCAAGGAAGGAAAAGGATACCGCTTCTATCCCTCACGCTTCTCGTCCGAAGCATCTGTTTTCTCCTCCGCTTCTGCCGATTTTGCAGCTTCTGGTTTCGCAACGTCTGGTCTCGGTCTTCTCGGAGCACGATTGTCAGATCTTCCGCCACCTCCTCTTCTCTCACTTTCTGAGCGAGACTGTTTTTGCGGTTGCAGCACATCCGAAGTATATTCTGCAAAACGTTCGCGTTCACGCACAAGATCAATTCCTAGAAAAAGCGCATCTCTGAATGATTGTTCGCTAGCAACTCCTTTTCCAGCAATACCAAATCCAGTTCCATGATCTGGAGAAACACGAACCATTGGAAGTCCAGCCGTATAATTCACTCCTTG
>JBLIGB010000115.1:0-5386 GCA_047636795.1 Bacteroidia bacterium
AGAAACGTTATGCAATCCGTACATTTCCAGCATGGAATTACTGAAAAAACTTTGTGCCATCCGTGCAGTGAGCAGTGATGAGCGTGGCATGACGGATTTTGTTCTGAATTATATTGGCGAAACAGAGAAAAATTGGAAAGTCAAACCAAAGGTTATCCACGGAGATGAATTCCACGAGAACATCATTCTGGTTTTTGGTAAGAATCCTCGCACGGCCATTTTCGCACACTTAGACAGTATCGGTTTTACCGTACGTTATGGAAAGCAGTTGGTAAAGGTTGGTGGGCCCATTATTGAGAACAACATCAAATTAGTGGGGTCTGATTCTCAGGGAGAGATTGAATGCAAACTGAAAGTGGGCAAGAAGAATCAAAGCTTTGGTTACAAGTTTAACCGAGAAATTGACCGAGGAACCAACCTCACATTCAAACCTGATTTTCGTGAAACCAAAAACCATGTACAATGCTGTTATATGGATAACCGATTGGGTATTTGGAATGCTCTGAAAGTGGCTGAAACACTTGAAGAAGGCATCATTGTTTTCAGCACGCGTGAGGAGCATGGCGGTGGAGCCGTTTCTTACGTAGGTAAGTACATTCAAGAGAAATATGGAGTGAGACAAGCACTCATTTCAGACATCACCTGGGTTACAGAAGGTGTTCAGCACGGAAAAGGTGTTACCATATCCATGCGCGACCGTGGACTGCCGCGTAGAACTTACTTAGAACGCATCATCAACATAGCTAAGGAAACGGATATTCCTTTTCAGTTAGAAGTGGAGGGTTCGGGTGGAAGCGATGGACTGGAACTCCAATCTTCACCTTACCCGTGGGAATGGGTTTTTGTTGGAGCTCCTGAGGATCATGTGCATTCTCCAGATGAAATCGTGCACAAGGGTGATATCAAATCGATGACGGATTTGTATGAGGTTTTGATGAAGAAACTTTAATACTTCAAATACTTTTTCGCAGCATCCACAATCACTTGGGGAGCCCGCTGTGGCTTCATTGTTTTGCTGTCTACAAAAACCAGCTCTGTAAGAGCAGTGTTAAGCATTTCCCCTTTTGAATTCCAGGTTTCATATTCAAACGTAATCCGCGAACGCGGAACTTCTCTTACCCGCGTTACAATGGTTAGCACTTCATCATAGAATGCTGGCTTTTTATAATTATTCTCGTAGCGAATTACAGGCATCATGATACCGTCTGCTTCCAATTCGGCATAATTGATTCCCAATTCACGCATCGCCTCTACTCTGCCCACTTCAAAATACGTAGCGTAATTGCCATAATAGACATAGCCCATTCTATCAACCTCAGAATATCGGGTTCTAACCGTTGTTTTGTGTTCAAACATGCGCTAAAATTAGTGAATGGTGACCAACAAATAACGAACAGTAAATGACTGTCCTTGTTCAAAGACTATTGATTGATGATTTCTGAATTCGACTCAAATAAATCCTTACATAATCTTGAGGAATTACGATTGCTTCATTTACATGTCTACGGTAATTGTTTAGAATTTCTTCATTTAGGATTTTGTGCTTTTCACTTATGGTTGCTTAAACTTGCGCCATGCGTTGGTTATGGCTTATAATTATTCTTTCTGCCTGTTCTGGTTCGGTTACAGAATATCAGGCGATTGAAATGGACGATTCTATTTCAGATGAAGTGCTTTCGGAAACTATGATTGCACCCTATCGCGACACCTTGGAACTAACCATGAACACCGTTTTGGTTCAGAATGAAATTCCACTTACACGCGGAATGCCTGAAAGCACATTAGGAAACCTGATTGCCGACCTCCTACTCGAACGTGCGCAAACGGAAATGCCAGATTCGCTACTACCGCATCTTTGTCTTATTAATATTGGCGGTTTGCGTGTCGATTTACCCACAGGCGGAATTACCATTGGAAAAGTATTTGAGTTGATGCCATTTGAGAACGAATTAGACATCCTAGAACTCTCTCCCGAAAAGATGCAGGAAATGCTTGACTATTTGAGAGAAAAAGGCGGTCAGCCATTCTCAGCTATGACTTTAACCATAAAACCAAACGGATACGATTGTCAAATAAATGATGAACCGTTGGATAAAAATCGCAACTACTACGTAGTGACTAGCGATTATTTAGCTGATGGTGGTGATAAGATGTACTTCTTTAAAGAGCCCTTGCAACGGATACAAACTGGCATCAAAATTCGAGATGCAATTATTGACCATTTCAGAATTGTGGGATTAGCCGACAAATCGCTTACAAGTTCAATTGACAGAAGACTAACCATCGAATGAAACGTAGAAACTTCATAAAACAATCGGCTTTTGTAGGTGCTTCGCTTGCTGCAATTGGAGGTTTAAGTTCATGTAGATTGGATGAATTGGGCGTTGTAAAACTGACCATTCTTCATACGAATGACGTGCACAGCCGTATTGACCCATTTCCAACAACTGACAGCAGGTACCCCGGATTGGGTGGTTTTGCCCGAAGAGCCGAAATGGTAAGGCAGATTAGAGGGGAAGAAAAGAATGTGCTTTTATTAGATAGTGGTGACATTTTTCAAGGCACGCCCTACTTCAATTATTATGGTGGCGAATTGGAGTTCAAACTCATGAGCGAAATGGGCTACGATGCAGCCACATTCGGCAATCATGATTTTGATAATGGAATTGACGGTTTGACAAGACAGCTTCATCACGCCAAGTTTCCTTTCATAAATTCCAATTACGAGCTAAGTGATACAGCTCTTTCGGAAACCACTTTGAAAAACAAGGTTTTCGTTAAAGAAGGAATCAGAATTGGTGTTTTCGGATTAGGGATTGAATTGGAAGGGTTGGTTAACTCAAAACTTTACGGAAATATTCGTTACAGCGACCCAATTGCAGAAGCCAACAAACAGGCTTCATTTCTCAAAAACGAGGAAAATTGTGACTTGGTGATTTGCCTGTCGCATTTGGGTTACGACTACAATTTTGAGAAATACAATTTTGATAAAGAGCGGATTTGCGATAAACACGTAGCTAGAAGTAGTCAAAATGTTGATATCATACTAGGTGGGCACACCCATACTTTTCTAAACCAACCCGAATATTTCACAAATAAAACAGGACAAAAAGTGATGGTTTGTCAGGTTGGCTGGGCAGGGATTAAACTTGGGAGGATTGATTTACAAGTAGATACGATTTCCGGGCTTTTGGGTAGCGCGTATAATGCACCAAAAGTTTCATAAAGTCAACACCAAATTGATTTTTTTTTCAGCTTTCTTTTACCAAGATTTGCCACGCATTTAAGGGAATCGGAAGCCCTGTTTTCAATAAGCTTCTGACGTGGAATTCTTAAAGCACTAACGTTTAGCTAGTTGACTTAAAGCGCATGAAGAAAGACTGTAAGGTTATATGGGATAATTGTCTTGAAGTAATAAAGGACAACGTGCCTTATCAAAGTTTTAGAACTTGGTTTGAGCCTATAGTTCCTGTCAAATTAGACGTTAAGGTTTTGACCATTCAGGTGCCAAGCCAATTCTTTTACGAATGGTTGGAGGAACACTACATATCCCTTCTGAAAAAGACTGTTAAAAAAGAACTCGGAGCTGAAGGCCGATTGGAGTACCAAATTATTATGGAGAATGGTTATAATTCTTCCAAGCCGTACTCTGTTCGTGTACCAACAAACTCTGCCACTACCAAAAATCAGCCTGTAACAGTGCCGATGGATTTGGGTAGAACAGATGCTATTCGCAATCCGTTCATTATTCCAGGGTTGAAAAAGGTAAAAGTTGAATCGCAGCTAAATGCGAATTACAACTTCGACAACTTCATAGAAGGTGATTGCAATCGTTTGGCACGTTCTGCTGGATATGCTGTTGCCAACAAACCTGGTGGAACCGCTTTCAACCCGCTTCTATTGTACGGAGGTGTTGGTTTGGGAAAAACTCACCTAGCACATGCTATCGGAATTGAAGTTAAAGAGAAAGACCCGTCAAAGACGGTTCTTTATGTATCCTCAGAGAAATTTACGCACCAATTTATCGATGCAGTAAAGAATAACAGCCACAATGATTTTGTGCATTTCTACCAGATGATAGATGTACTTATCATGGATGACGTTCAATTCTTGGCTGGAAAAGAAAAGACACAAGATGTTTTCTTCCACATTTTCAACCACTTGCACCAAAATGGAAAGCAGTTAGTGTTAACTAGCGATAAAGCGCCAGTTGAAATGCAAGGAGTGGAACAACGATTGTTATCACGATTCAAATGGGGATTAGCAGCAGACCTTTCATCTCCAGAATTGGAAACAAGAATCGCTATTCTTAGAAAGAAAATTTATCAGGATGGAATTGAACTTCCTGAAGAAGTTTTGGAATACCTTGCTTACAGTATTACAACCAATATTCGCGAGCTGGAAGGCGCTATGATTTCTTTGCTTGCACAAGCATCGCTTAACAAGAAATCCATCAACTTGGATTTAGCCAAGCAGATGATTGACAAGTTTGTAAAGAACACAGCTCGTGAAATCAGTATCGATTACATTCAGAAAGTGGTTTCGGATTATTTCGATATGCCGATTGAATTGATGAAATCGAAAACGCGTAAGCGTGAAGTTGTTCAGGCTCGTCAAATTGCGATGTTCTACGCTAAGAATATGACCAAAGCATCCTTGGCTACTATTGGAGCGCAATGTGGCGGTAAAGACCACGCAACAGTGCTTCACGCTTATCGTACGGTGAACAACTTGATTGAAACCGACAAGCAGTTCCGCGGTTACATCGCTGATCTTGATAAAAAGATAAAACTGTCGTAAGCCATGGCCACGCATCGCGTGTTAATGGTTTGTCTCGGAAATATTTGCCGAAGCCCTATGGCTGAAGGCATTCTCAAACACAAGGCCCAAATTTTGGGCCTTGACTTTTTTATAGACAGTGCTGGAACTTCCAATTGGCATCAAGGCGAACAGCCTGATGGCAGAGCAATGGAAGAAATGCAGATTAAAGGAATTGATATTTCTGACCAGCGTTCTAGACAATTTTCCGTTTCTGATTTTGATGAATTCGATTTCATCATGGTTATGGACTCATCCAATCGAACAAACGTGTTGGAACTTGCCAGAAATACGGATGATGAAGCTAAAGTCCACCTAATGTTGGATTTCGGAAATGAAGTAAAAGGCAAACCCGTTCCCGACCCGTATTACAATGATGGATTCGGGCGTGTTTACGATTTGCTCGATTACGCTTGTGATGCTTTCCTAAAAGAACTTAAATGAGCACAGGAATACTTTTCTTAATTCCCGTTTCGATGGGAGAAACAGATAACGACCGTTTGTTTCCTACACTCAACCTTCGCTTACTAGAAGAGTTGAAATACTTGGTTGTTGAGAACGAAAAAAC
>JBLIGB010000116.1:0-5364 GCA_047636795.1 Bacteroidia bacterium
TTACTTTCTCCGTTAGTGCCTTGGAATAGGTAACAATCAACTGTTGTGAAGTACCTGCTTGCAATGCGTTTAAGACCTCTCCGCGCTGAATTACATTACTATTGTCGGTTTCCTCGAGCTCATACGGTCGTCTGTAAGACATTGGGTAGAAAAGCACTTTTTTCTTCCCCATCAATAGTTCTAGGTCGCTTAGGAAATAAGCAGCGGCCTCTTGGTCAGAGAGAACGAAAAGGTGGTGTTCATTTGATTTCTTTATGACCTCTGCTGCTAAAAAAGCGTATGCAGAACCAGCTACACCGCGTAAGCGAACCTTGGCACGGTCCTGCTTCAACGCAGACTTTAGGTCGTCAGTCCGACCCGATGCTTCAAAGAGCTCAACCAGCTCATCTTTCGTCATGGCAATCGGTATTCTTCTGGTGAAGTTGTTTAAACTCGATTCGCTGGTTGAAAAATGATTCTTTTTCTATAAAATTTGGGTGTTTTCTTGAACCAAAGCTTACGCTATACTTCTCAAAAACACCTCGTTCCACGGAAAAATAATTCACTTTCACTTTCTTTAACCAACTTTAAGTAACTATTGTTGGTCGGGAGGTGAATGTTCTGCCATCAGCTCCATGGATTTCTTAACCATGTTTTCTGACCCCATGAATAATGGCGTTCTCTGATGCAAAGAAGTAGGCTGAATTTCAAGAATCCGACCGAAACCATCTGTCGCTATTCCGCCAGCTTGCTCTATCAGAAAAGCGAATGGGTTTGCTTCATACAATAGCCTCAGTTTCCCGTTTGGAGATGAGGTAGTTGTTGGATAAACATAGATACCTCCCTTAATCAGGTTTCTGTGGAAATCGGCAACGGCAGAACCAATGTATCGTGAAGAGTATGGGCGATTGGTTGCCTCATCTTCTACTTGGCAATACTTGATGTACTGCTTTACGCCATCCGGAAAACGCGCGTAATTCCCTTCGTTTATACTGTATATTTTTCCATCCTTCGGTATTTTCATATCTGGATGAGAAAGGAAAAATGCACCAATTGATGGGTCAAGGGTAAAGCCATTCACACCATTTCCTGTTGTATAAACAAGCATGGTGCTCGAGCCGTAGATTACATATCCAGCGGCTACTTGCTCCGTCCCTTTTTGCATAAAATCTTCAAATTTCGCTGGTCCAGATTCTGATGTTCTTCGGTAAATGGAGAATATCGTTCCAATAGAAACATTCACATCAATGTTAGATGAGCCATCCAACGGGTCAATGGCTACAACGTATTGTCCATCAACTGCATAACCCGATTTGAATTCGATTACACCTTCCTTCTCCTCTGATGCTAGACCACAAACTTCGCCTCTATCTTTCAATGCACGTATGAACTCCTCATCGGCATAAACATCAAGTTTTTTTTGCTGCTCCCCCTGGACGTTTGTTCCACCGACATCACCTAAGATGTCTTCCATCAAACCGGCCATGTTCACCTCTCGGTTTACAACTCTAGCCGCTAGTCCAATTGCGCTTAATAATCGCGATAATTCACCTTTAGCATATTTGAAATCGTCCTGTTTTTCTACAATAAACTCACCTAATGAAGTTACGTTGGCCATCCTATCAGTATTGTGTTATCCTATTTTTTTGAAATTGAAAGACCTGCTGTTTGGCAGGTCTTTCCTTAATCTTTATTTGCATGTAACTAGGGTAGTTTTATTATGTAGGCTAATTTAAAAAATCGCCTATCCGGACTTATAACTCCACCGGCCTCAACATCTACGAAGAATCCATTAACAGGTGCCGTTCCTGGGTTTTCAGCAGAGCTGGCAACCGAGATGATAAACTTGTCGGTAAGGTCGGGGGTTCCATTTGTACCATCACACAAGGCCCATTCAGGGTCGATGGAAGCAATAGTGCCTGACCACATAATGATACCACCTATTGGAACGTTACTAGCACTCACCTGTGGTCCAACTGAAAGGTTTATCCACTGTCCGTTAACAGGGACAGTTTGAATGGGGTTGTCCCATCTGTAGTACATAAAAGCACCTAAGTCCGTATCATAAATTAGCAGACCATTAGGTAAGTTACCGCTATAGTCAGCGTACATCTCGTTTCTGCTAATCGTATTCGCAAAGGGAACACCAATTCCTTTAGCAGGGTTTCCGGATTGTTGGCCGTCCTCATAACTCACATCAAGTATGGTTGATGGATGAGGTGTGATTGTTCCAATTCCAACATTGTTGTCTTGGGCAAAAATTCCGGATGAAATAAAAGCTAAAGTCGAAACAAGAAAAATGTCTCTAAGAAAACCTTTGAACATGGTTTTAGTCGTTTGGTTGATAGTAAAAAATCAGCTAAATCAGCTGATTATTTTAGTTCGGTTAAAGATAGATTTCTTTTTTAAACGGAAAGCATGGTAATAAGGTCGTTTTCTGTATCAATTTCTACTTTTGGTGAATGAAAGAAAGCCCAGGACTTACAGTTAGAAACGGCACTTCGGTTGACGTTCCGTTTGTCTTTAATCTAATTAAGGAATTGGCTCTTTATGAGAAAGCTCCACATGAAGTTACTGTCACTTTGGAAGAGTTGGTGGCGGATGGTTTTGGATCCAATCCTATTTATGGTTTGTTTGTGGCAGAACAGGAAGGTGTAATTGTTGGAATTGCGGTCTACTACGAGAAATATTCAACATGGAAAGGACGAAGTCTATTTTTGGAGGATATCATCGTTACCGAAAGCAAACGTGGAAATGGAATAGGGCATGCGCTTTTTCAAGCTGTAATAGGAGTGGCGAAAGAGCGTAATTCAGCACGAATGGAATGGCAGGTGTTAGATTGGAACGAGCAAGCCATCCATTTTTATAAAAAGTATAATGCAAATTTGGATTCGGAGTGGATCAACGGAAAATTGATACGAGAACAGATTCAAGAATTCAACTAGTATGAGAGTTTTTAAATTCGGAGGTGCATCTGTTCGGGATGCGAAAAGTGTGCAGAACGTGCATCGTATCATTGAACAATTCAATACCGAACCGTTGATTATTGTGGTTTCGGCAATGGGTAAAATCACCAACAAGTTTGAGGGATTGGTTAAAGCACATTTTGAGAAAAGCTTGACAAGCGAGATTCTCGAGGATGTACGGAATTACCACGGAGAAATTGTGAAAGAGTTATTTGGCGATAAGGCTCAACCCGTCATTGAAGACATCAACAATACGTTGGTAGAAGTTGAATGGGCTTTGGAAGACCCTGATGGACTGGATTACCACTTCCAATACGACCAGATTGTTTCCATTGGTGAAACGCTTTCTACTAGAATTATTTCAGCGTACCTGAAATCTCAAGGATTGGAAAATACTTGGGTTGATGCCCGTGATTTGATTCGCACGGACAACAATTATCAGGATGCGAAGGTAAATTGGGACGAGACCCAAGTTTTGACAAACTATACCATTGATAGGGCTTTGAAAAAAGCCAATGTGATAGTGACCCAAGGTTTTATTGGCGGAACGAGTGAGAATTTTACCACCACGCTTGGGCGTGAGGGCTCTGACTTTACGGCAGCTATTCTGGCTTATTGCACAGGTGCAAAAGACGTGACCATTTGGAAAGATGTTCCGGGCATTTTGAATGCGGATCCGAAGTATTACGACAACACGGTTCTCATTCCAGAAATGTCATTTTTTGATGCGATGGAGTTAGCCTATTTCGGAACGAGTGTCATTCACCCAAAAACGATTAAACCGCTACAAAATGCCAACATTCCACTTTATGTGAAGTCGTTTCTTGATTCAGATGCTCCGGGTACAACTGTTGCAAACAAGAGCGATTTGAAGATTATCCCATCGTTTATTGTAAAACCAAATCAGGTGTTGGTTTCACTTACTCCAAAAGATTATTCGTTTGTAACGGAGGCTCATTTCACCAATATCTATTCTGTTCTCAGTGATATTCGGATGAAGGCAAACTGCGCGCAGAATTCTGCGGTTAATTTTTCTTTCAGTACAAACAACGACTCTGCAAAATTGAAGCAATTGGAAGAGCGTTTGAGTGAAGCGTATTTCGTTGCGCTGATTGAGGATGCTGAGCTGGTCACAATTCGTTATTATGACGAAGAAACTATCGCCCGTACCACACAAGGAAAGAAAGTGCTATTGGATCACCGAACTGCTACTTCTGCGCAATTAGTGGTGAAGTAGTCTAGTGAACCTCAGAATACGCCATCTGAATTTTCTCTGCCAGTACGTGTGCAATCTTGGCATTGCTTTCCTGTGTCCAACCTGCAACATGCGGTGTGAGAATCACCTTTGGAGAATCAATCAAATACTGAAGTGATGGTGGAATTTCCTCATTCTCTATTTGTTCAAAATTGAATTTTTCGAACTCCAAAACATCTAAGCAAGCACCAAGAACTTTTCCGCTTTCTAGTGCTCGAACCAACGCTTCGGTATCAACCACAGATCCCCTTGAGGTGTTGATTAGATAGATAGGGTTATTCAGTTTTTCGAAAAACGCATCATTCACCATATGGAAGGTTGCCGAGGTTAGCGGAACATGCAACGAAACGACTTCCGCCTCTTGACAGATACTTTCAAGATTGGTTTCTATTACCAAGTCATCACAGAAATCCTTTTCGTACTTATCGTGGGCATACATCAACACACCAAATCCTGCCAAACGTTTTGCAAGTGCTCGTCCTGTGTTTCCGTAACCGATAATGCCTACCGTTCTTCCAAGCAGTTCAACGCCACGATTTTCTTCGCGCAGCCAAAGCCCTTTTCTGACTTCAATATCAGCTGTGTTGATGTGGTTGAAAAGGGTAAGCAGCATCCCAATGGCATGTTCTGCAACGGCATCGCGGTTTCCTTCTGGCGCATTAAAACATTGAATGCCAAGCATCTTGGCATGTTCTACATCAATATTTTCCATTCCAGCACCAGCGCGCGCAATGAATCGGAGATTCTTGGCAGCATCGAGCAACTCCTTGTCTAGCTTAATTCTGCTTCGGATAACAACCCCATCGTACTGCTTAATTTCTAAAAGAATCTCCTCTCTGCTTAACTCGCTTCCATCGTGGCATTGGTAGTCCATTCTCATGAGATATGAGACCAAATGTTCGTGAACTACATCGATAAAAAGAATCTTCATTTCCGAGTTGCAAATTAGGTCAATACAGAATCACAAAACAAGCCCGTACATCACTCTTCCAATCATAAAATAGAAGAATAGTCCGATGATGTCGTTACTGGTGGTAATAAACGGACCGGTAGCCAATGCTGGATCAATTTTCATGCGGTTCAAAGTAAGTGGCATGAATGTTCCGAAAGCTGCTGCAAATAGGATTACTGCTAAAAGTGATGCTCCAATAGTTAAGCTCAATG
>JBLIGB010000117.1:0-5313 GCA_047636795.1 Bacteroidia bacterium
TATATCAGATTTTCAAGGAATGGCAGAAAGAAGGTGCTCAGCCAATCAAGCCATCAGTGTTACTTTCTCAAATCAACTCCTTTTCCAATCGGTAATGCAAATGGTCGGTTAGAACGACCAAGCCTTTGTCAAACGTAATGTTATTCGTTACAATAATGTGAGAATCATCGCGATACGGCTTCAGAAATTTCTTGTACGATGGCATTACATGGTTTTCCCACTGATAGCGAACTACAGACTCAGGGTAGCCACGTTCATCTCGGTCGCGTTTTATTCTGCGCTTCAGTTTTATCTCTTCTCTAACATCTAGATAGACTCTTAGGTCTATCAAATCTCTGATTTCGGGGTAATGGAATACAAACAATCCCTCTACAACAAGAACTTTAGCAGGTTTTACTTCGATACTCTCAGGAATTGCCCCTTCTTTATTGAAACAGTATTCTGTAATACTTATCGGTTCATCTTTGAGGAGAGTTTTCAAATCTTCAAAAAAAGCCTCCTTGTCAATTGAAGTGGGAAGATCATAGTTGAACTCGCCATTTTCATCTAAAAGCTGCTGTTCCTGTGGTTTGTAGTAATTATCTTGCGATATAATGCTGACACTTCCTTCTGGAAGATTCTCCTTCAGTCTTCTCAGAAACGAAGTTTTGCCTGATGCGCTTCCGCCTGCAATTCCAACTACATAATGCTTATTGGCCATGACTGCAAAATTAGATTCTTTTGCTAGCTGGGCGACACCAGAATGAAACCATCAACCTACTTTGCCGTTATTAGTTTAATCTAAAATGGATACTGATTTGATTTCCGAATTTCTGCTCGATGTAAGCAATCCTAAAGGATTGGAGGAATATCTCGCACAAAACGACTATTTGGGCGAAGGCGAAAAGTTGGACCGTCTGGAGGTTGCTGGTTATGGAAACATGAACGTGGTACTCCGAGCGGTGACCAATCATCGTTCGTTTATACTCAAGCAATCACTGGCATGGGTTAACAGATTTCCAATGGTTAAGGCTCCCAGAGAGCGGATTCTGACAGAGTTTGAGTTTTACCAGACCGTTCAGCAAAATGAGGCGATAAAGAAACTAACGCCCGAAATATACTGGCTAGACAGGTCGAATTTTCTTCTTTGTATGGAAGATTTCGGTCAGTCTCAGGATTTTATGTCTCTATATAAGAAGGGAGAGAATCTTGAGAAAAGTGAGATGGCCGATATTGCTCGAGTCGTTTCTGAGTTGCATTTTAGATTCAAGTTTGAGCCGAACGAAGAGGGTGTTTCAAACATGGAAATGAGAACGCTCAACCATAATCACATTTTTGATTTGCCTTTAAATAGTGACTGCGGTTTTAATTTGGATTCTGTTCTTCCTGGACTTCAATCGGCTACAGATAAGTTCAGAAATGATGAAAAGTTGAAGGGGCGGGCGTTGGAGTTGGGCAAGGTTTACTTAGCCAATTCTGGAACACGCTTGCTACATGGGGATTATTATCCTGGAAGCTGGCTAAAGACACGAAACGGCTTTCGAATGATTGATCCTGAATTCTGTTTTAAGGGGCCTGCAGAATTTGAATTGGGAGTTGCGGTAGGGCATCTGAAAATGGCACAGCAATCAGAAAGAATACTCAAAGATTTGTTTGTGTATTATCATTTCGATAGCAAGTTTGATGGCTCGCTTTTTTCCAATTTTGCAGGAATGGAAATGATTAGAAGAATATTGGGATTGGCACAATTGCCTCTCGACCTAGATTTGAAAGAGCGTTTAGAATTACTTGATGAAGCGTACGAACTCGTGATTAACGGATGAAGTCGGTAACGTTTTTCCTCTTTCTTCTTTTTCCTTTTTCCTTGTTCTCACAACAGCGTGTTTGGATTGATACGGACATCATAATCGGTAAATTTCGTAAAGATGTAGATGATGGGTTAGCATTGATTCTTATTCTTCGAGATTCTACGGTTGAAATTGAAGGAATAAGTTTTGTTCATGGTGTAGATTATGCTGATAAAGTGACTTCAAAATTATTGCACTGGTACGCGCCAGGTCGTAACATTCCAACTTTTAAAGGTTCGGATGATAGTACGGGTTTTGGAAAAGAGACTGATGCGGTGAAGGCAATGATTACGGCATTGGAAAAAGGCCCTATGGCAATCTTGGCGCTTGGCCCAATGACGAATGTTGGAACGGTTCTAAAACTCCGTCCAGATTTGCACAAAAACATTACAGCTATTTCTTACTGCGCAGGCCGTAAACCAGGAATGCTTTTCAGCCCTGGTTCTGGAAAGGTTAAATTTTCGGATTATAACTTTGATTTAGACCCGAAATCTTCGGCTGCGCTCTTAGAAACGGAAATTCCATTGGTTCTCGCGGGATACGATTGTTCGGATAGTCTTTTTCTCAGCCGTAAAGACTTCATTCATTTAAAGAAAAGCGATAATAAAGGAGACCGTTGGCTCTTTCGGCAATTAAAAAGTTGGGAGAATCTTTGGAGCCTATTTCTAGCTTCAAAACGGGGGTTTATCCCCTTCGATTGCTCAACTGTTGGGGCGTTGCTGTATGCTGATGAATTCAATATTGAAACTGAAATACCAGCATTTATTAAGGTTGATAAAAACGATACGAAATACACGGTTTCAACACCTACTAAGCAGTTTTTCTATGTAGACGAAAACGGTAAGGGGAAACCAGTATCGTATTGCGATTTTACCAAGCAAAAATTCAAAAAGCGTTTACTTCATGTCTTGCACCATCCAGATTATCGCTAGCAAGACTATCTTTATCTTTCAGTTGTAGTCTTTGAAACTAATATCCTTCGCCCTTCTTTTTACGTTTTTAGGAACTATCGTCATGGCCGGCTCTATAGACGGGCAGGTGGTTGATGAAGATGGTGCTAAAGTCCCATTCGTAACTGTTTATATCGAGGGAACTACTACAGGAACAACTACTAATTCTGAAGGAAATTATCATCTCGATTTAGCAGATGGTTATCGCACCATTGTTTTTCGTTATGTCGGATTCAAAACGCAGGCAAAGCCCGTTACGGTTTCGGGTAAAACGCAACTTGACATTGTCCTGAAACGAGTTGTTTTTCAATTGGGAGAGGCACAGGTTGATGGCAATGAAGATCCGGCTTACCGTATTATGCGGCTAGCGCGTTCTCGCAGGAAATTCTATCAAAAGCAGGTTCGGGAATTCTCATGCAAGGTTTATGTAAAGGGTGTCAATCAAGTAAAAAATCTACCAAAGCGTATTCTCGGACGTTCGTTAGACGTAAGTGGTTTGGACGAAACCCGAAGTGGAATCGTTTATCTATCAGAAAGCCTTTCTGAGTTTCATTTTAAAGCTCCGGACAAAACAAAAGAGCGCGTTATTGCTTCGAAAGTGAGTGGTAATTCGCAAGGGTTTACTTGGAATAACGCGACAAGCATCGACTTCAATTTCTACGACCGTACTTACGATTTGGAAGGGCTCAGCGATCGCGACCTAATCTCGCCACTTTCACCATCTGCCAATCTTTATTATCGGTACGTCTATCGCGGTTTTTATGTAGAAGATTCAACCATAGTAAACAAGATAGAACTACAGCCAAAGGTTAAAGGTGTGCCGCTTTTTCAGGGGAATATTTTTATTCAAGAAAACACCTGGCGAATCCATGGTGCAGATATTTTCATGACGAAAGAAGCGGGAATCGATTTTGTAGATACCGTTCGAATGAAGGTTGACTTTTTTCCACTCACGGATGACCTCTGGATGAAAAGTAATCTGAGTTTCGATTTTGCTTTCAACGTCAAGCTTTTTAAAGTGAGCGGCTGGGGTAGTTTCAGTTCGGTTTTTTCAGATTATAGCATTCGCAGTTACGTGCGGGATACAACACTTATTAATCGTTATGCGAAGATAGAAGAGCCAAGCGATGAGGCAGATGAGAAGACTGATAAGCAGTTAGCTTCTTCTGAAACGGCTACAGTTGGTGGAGATGCAACCAAATTCGATTTCGGTGATTGGGATCGTGGTCCTATTCTTAAGGTAGAATCGGAAGCCAACGAAAAGGATGATTCATTTTGGGATGAAGTCAGGACCGTTCCCTTAACTTCCTTGGAACGAAAGGATTATGTGCTAAAAGACAGTATAGAAATTGTAAAGGAATCGCCTGCGTACAAGGATTCCATAGATAAGAAGAACAATAAGTTGGCGTTGAGGAACCTACTTTATGGATATAAATATCGAAATAGCACGAAGAATTTCTTCATCGATTTTCAATCGCCTTTCACGGCAGTGCATTACAATACGGTGGAGGGTTATTTAATTGACTATAAAATCGAGTTTTCAAAATCCGACCGTGACAGGGGAACGAATTTTTCAGCTGCGTGGATTAACCGTTATGGCTTTTATTCAAAGAAGTATTACTCAAAAGCACGTGTTTTTTATCGGTTTAACCGCACCAATCGTATGTCAATCCGTGCTGAAGGAGGACATTATGTAGATCAGTTTAATAGAGGCACTATTGGCAATGTTGTTAACTCTTTGTATTCGGTTTTGCTGGAAGAGAATTATATGAAACTTCAGCAACATTCATACGGAGAAGTCTCATGGGGAGTAGAAGCGTTCAATGGTTTTCGCTTAAATCTCAAAGGGTATTTCGGGCAGAGAAGAAGACTTGAGAACGCTTCTAATTTGGATGGAACATTCGCTGATTACAAGGAGAAATACCTCTCGCTAAATGAGCCGGGAAATGAAAGTAACGGTTATAATGACCCTGTTTTTGGCGATAATAACGCGCTGGTATTTACAGTCGGTTTTACCTATCGTCCGGGAATGAAATACATGGAACGGCCAAATGGTAAAATCAACCTCGGCACCAAGTGGCCTGAATTTGGCTTTAATTATGAGAAAGGTCTTGGCGGTTTTGGAAAACTAGATGCGAACTACGATTTACTGAAACTCCGTATTTCTGATGATCACTCATTGGGAATGGTTGGCCGATTTGAATGGGAAGCAAGTGCAGGTTGGTTCCCAAACAATAAGTTTGTTCCTTTCATGAATTGGACTCATTTCAATACTTCGCGAGTACACATAACGGGCAGCGGAGTAGGGCGTTTTATGGCGCTTCCATACTACTCGGCTAGTACCAATGAGTTTTATGTACAAGCACATGCCGAACAGCATTTCAACGGGTTTATTCTCAACAAAATCCCGCTTATAAAAAAGCTAAAATGGCAGATTGTTGGGGGAGTTCATTACCTGTACGAACCTACGTTTGGAAATTATTGGGAAGTGACAGCTGGAATCGAGAACATCTTCCAAATCATCAGGGTAGATTTCG
>JBLIGB010000118.1:0-5277 GCA_047636795.1 Bacteroidia bacterium
AAGGGAAGCCAGAATGGGATTGAGGTAATAGAAACACAAGGTCTTTCTACTGGTGTTTATACACTTGTGGTTAAAGGTGATAGAATGAATGTTTCTGAAAGATTGATTCTTACGAAATAATCGCTTCCGATATGCCGTATTTCTTGAAAGCTCCGGCAGAATTGTCGGGGCTTTCCTTTTGTTGTGTCAAAATAGCATCAGACTACCCGTTCTAATTTGTTAAATTTGTGCTAGAGTTGAAATAAAAATTGAATCAAGAATGGGTAAAGGAGATATTAAATCGAAGCGCGGAAAGATTTCTAGCGGTACGTACGGTGCAAGAAGACAGAAAAAGAAGGTTGCGGCATACGTTGCTCCTGTAAAAAAGGAAAAGCCAGCTGCTAAAGCAGAAGAAGCAGTTGTAGCAGAAACTGCAGCTCCTAAAAAAGCTGCTGCCAAGAAAACTGCAGCTAAAAAGCCAGCTGCTAAGAAGGCTGCCGCCAAAAAACCAGATGCAAAGAAAGCTCCAGCAAAAAAGGCTGCCGCTAAAAAATAATTCTGAGTATTCAGGAGTCCAGAACCCCATGTCGATATTCGGTATGGGGTTTTCTTTTCTTGCCGTTAAATATTTGAGTAGAAAATTCCGTTATTAGTACTAATGGACGTTACTGACATATTCAAAGTTCCAAATCAGAAAATCAAGGCCAAGTCTGGTAGATTACTGATTGCTGAACCGTTTATGCAAGACCCATACTTCAAGCGCTCGGTTATTCTACTTACTGAACACAGCGATAGCGGTTCTTTCGGGCTAATAATCAACAAACCGATTCCGATGTATTTGAACGAGGCCATTGAAAATGCTCCTTCGTTTGATTCGAAGCTTGGATTGGGTGGTCCGGTTCAAAAAGAAACACTTCATTACCTACATAAGCTTGGCAATCGTATACCAAATTCTATCGAAGTGATGGATGGTGTTTTCTGGGGTGGTGATTTCGAGGTAATTAAAAGTTTGATTTTATCTGGAGAACTGCAACCTGGTGACATTCGTCTATTTGTTGGTTACGCGGGTTGGGCAGAAGGTCAGTTGAACAGTGAAATGGAAAGTAAAAGTTGGATTGTTTCTCGTGCAGACAAGGGAATTCTATTTACGTCAGAATCTAAAAACCTCTGGTCAACCATTCTGGAGGGAATGGGACAGCCGTATAAGTATATGGTCAATCTACCTGAAGACCCACGGCTAAATTGAAAAGTGAGCAGCTAGTTTAACTGGAATTTAGCGTTGATGTGATTTATCAGCTTTTCGGCTCCCCGTTTGTAGAACCTTTTCTTTCCTACAGCTCCAATCCACTGTATGCCTTTTGAAGCATTAGTGAGAAAGCACTCATCAGCTTCCAACACATCTTCAAATGAAACAAGCTCGCTAGTTGTTTTTAAACCGAATGTATGCGCTTCTTGTAGAACAACTGACCTCATTACACCGGAAACCCCCCCGTTTGATAAATCTGGCGTTACAAGTTCATTTCCTTTCAACAGAAACACATTTGACCCTGTTGCTTCTGCAATAAACCCTTCACAATCAAGCAGAAAACAATCGTCAAGTTTATTCTCGGAAGCAAAAATTCCTCCTAACACATACGGTAGGGAATTGCTAGACTTGAACGAACTCTGTGGTGCAGGATTAATACTGTGTGTAGTGCAAACCTCCACATGCAAACCTTTTTTATTGAGTTGATAACCGCTGCTTTCCAGTCCTTGACAGACCATAGACCAACCCAGAAGATTATTCTCGGGCGCATATCTCCCTTTTCCCATTCGGTAACCTTGAAAACGAATGCGGGCGTTTGTCAATCCGTTTTTCTCAACTAATCCCAACGCAAACTGATTGAAACGTTCTTGAGTAAACGATTCAGGGATTTGAATTCTAAGGAACTTACATACCCGTAGCAAGCGTTGCCAATGTCCTTGTAGGAAAGGAATCCTTCCGTTGGACACAAGCATAGACTCAAAGAATCCATCGCCATAACAGAAGCCTCGGTTTGTAACCGGAAGCAAGCGTTCTCCATCTTGCTGGAGTTGTCCGTTGAAAAGTAGATAATTGCTCATTTCAGACCTTCCACAATTTTCAGAATTCCACTGTTCGATTCAATCAAAAAACCTCGAACTCCAGCTTTGGCTGCCGCGTCTACATCTCTCTGACTATCACCAATCATTACAGATTTTTCTACATCAATATTGAAACGTGCTATGGCCTTTTCCAACATTAAGGAACCAGGTTTGCGACAGATACACTTACCAATTTCGTTGTGATGTTGACAGTAGTAGATTGCGTCAAAGCTTATGCTATCCTTTGCCAATTCATCACACATCATTCCATGCAGTTTCTCAACCCGATTCTCGTCAAATAACCCTTTGGCAATTCCACCTTGGTTGGAAATTACTATGAGTAAATACCCTTTTTTTTTTGCCAATTTGAGTGCGGCAGAAACATCTGGTAAAACCTCAAAATCTTCTACCAAGTAAGTGTAATCTCCGCGTTCTCTGTTCAACACGCCATCTCGGTCAAGAAACAAGGCTTTTTTCATCCGAAGAACCGATATGTAATCTCTTGTATGAATAACTGCAAACGGTCTGGCGCCATTATTACAGAAAAGACAAATCCGAAAGCGGCTCCCCAGAAGTGGGCATCGTGTGCAATATTATCATTTGATTTCTTGTCCTGATACCATTCTAACGCCAAATAGCCTACTCCAAAAACGATAGCTGGAATAGGAATGGGAATGAACATGAGGTACAAATTCATGGTAGGGTTAAAGTAAATAGCCGAAAAAAGAACGGCTGCAGTTGCCCCACTTGCACCGAGCGAATTGTAACTAAAGTTATCCTGATGACGACCGTAAGATGGCAAGGTTGAAAAGAGAATTCCACCTAAATAAAGTGCACCGTAAATAAATACTCCACCACTCCCTCGGTAGTCATCAAACGATGCTTCCACAATCCCACCAAATAACCATAACACCCACATATTAACCGCTAGGTGCATCCATCCTGCGTGAATGAACGCATGCGATATAACCCGATACCATTGGTTTGAATGTTTGACCAAATAAGCGTTAAACATGAGCTTCGACATCAACTCTCTGTTCTGCAAAGCAGCAAACGAGGTTAGTGCAGTAATTATGACAATAGCTAGCGTCATTTAACAAGTTGATTACGTTTCCATTCGGCAATGGCTTTCCTTGCCGCCACTCTGCCCTCTTCTACTATTTCGCCTGCGCGATAGAATTCGAGTGTCGTTCCGATTGATCTTGGAATGTTGACCACGATATCTGGTTTGTGAATTTCGATGCTCTGCTCGCACATACGATCTTGCATAAAATCGTACGATTTATTCAGCATTCCAAGATAACTGAGCGTTGATTCCTGACTTGAGTCGGTTTCATCAATCTCCGATTTAGACATATTTAACCAACCTTTTACGGTGTTTACCATGCGGCTTGTATATGCCGTTGTTTCCGCGTCTGACGCGTCATGCGCCTGATGCTGTATATCATCTAAGACAATATGTCTATATCGCTGGTGGTTCTCCGCATAAGCATTGATGTTAACAGCAACCACTAGATCGGTTCTTTTAGGCATTAGCGGCTCAATCGGCAAAGGATTGAGGACACCACCATCGACCAAAATCCGATCTCCCAACCTAGAAGGCATCATCAGCGTTGGGACAGATGAAGAAGCACGAATCACGTTATAGAGATCTCCATTGGTCATCCATATTTCTTCTTTGCTATTTACATCCGTGGCAAGGGCAGTAAAAGCAATGTCGAAATCTTCGATACGTATTTCACCCAATATTGTCTTCAAATGAGAAAGTACTTTTTGGCCTTTCAGTACGCCTTTGGTTGACATGGTGAAATCCATCAACCGAAATGTTTCTCTCCTGTTGATTTTGACAATCCAGTCTCTGAAAACGTCCAGTTTTCCAGCGCAATAAATACCACCAACACAAGCTCCAATTGACGAGCCTGCAATGCGTTCAATTAGGAATCCTTCATCGCACAGAACTTCAATCACACCAATGTGAGCTAGTCCTCTTGCTCCACCGCTTCCAAGAGCCAACGAAACTGTTTTTCTACTTTCCATCCGATTGCAAAAATGCATCTTTTATCCAACCTCCAGCAACGGATCCTAATCCGCCAACCAGACCACCAATTAACCCAGTCAAAACAATCATTACAATTCGGAATTGTGGCAATTGAAACAATTCCAGTATTCTGATTGACAGAATTGATTCGCTTTTATTATCAATGTAAATTGCTAAAACCATCCAAGGAATTGCTACCCCGTAAAACCCAGAGAAAAACGATGTGCTCTTGGTTTTACCTAAAGCTATTTCTATAACAAGCGCCACAATTACAGCCGACCACCATGGCAAATATGTTTGAGTAACTGCACTCAAAACCGCAATCAAAACTATTCTGATAAGGAGGTTCATTCCTTCAACGGTTTGAATATTTGTACACTCCAGCTTTCTTCAACTGTATCAAAAGATTTCAAGAAGTTCAACTCGTGATACTCACCTGAAGCCCAAGAATTCAGCGAAGTGGTATAGGTTTTACTTCCAGGATTGCCGGATTGCCCGCCCGGTAAAACACCCCAAGCTTTCGGCCCATCAGGATTCATTTCAACAATCATCCGCCAAGACGGTCCGTGAGTTGAGGTTGTTGCATTTGGCGCATGCTGGCTTCCTCCAACAGCCAATTTTTTAGAGCTAAAAGCATCTAGCCTTGCAAGGTGCTTTACTCGCGTTCCTTGATAAAACCCCCAGTGGGGCCGATTGTATTTGTATTTAATAATGTCTCCAAATTTCATGGCGGTCCAATAAAACGAATCATACACCACATCCTTTGCCACTTCCACACTATTATTGGTTGAGCCATGGTCGAATGCAATATGATTTGGCTCGTTTTTCAGTAAATTGATAGTCACTTTAGACATTGGATAAACGTAACGCGTATCCCGCATGTCAACCTTGGCTTTTCCGTCCTTCATCAATTGTTCCCAAGAGTAGAGGTAGTATTTATCAGAATCCCAATCTGAGCTGTTGAACTCGTCCCAGAGAATATTATTCAGCTCATCCCACCAAATCTCAAACACCGTTGGCGCAATTAATTCGGGGTTATTATTGTAATCCCATTCCAATAATTCATTCAACGCTCTTCTCTCGTTTTCTGGGTATTGAAACTTGGTTGTGTCAAGCAATTTCAACATCAATGGCAACGCTTCAGCCGCAAGCAAATT
>JBLIGB010000119.1:0-5232 GCA_047636795.1 Bacteroidia bacterium
CCTCCAAAAACAGAGGCGTTTATTGACCCATCTGTAAGTCCATCGCAGCTTACGTCTACATGACTTTCGGTAATAATAATAGGAGTAGGTTCATTAAGCGTTACAGTTGGAAAGACGCGTGTACAACCGGTCGCATCTGTCACGGTAAGGGTGTATGAGCCTGCCGATAGATTCGTGAGATTTTCCGTGGTTTGAGCAGTACCAGTCCAAGAAAAGGTGTACGGTGGAGTTCCACCCGTAACACCGCTTGATAAAATAGAGCCGTCACTTCCACCAAAACAAGTTGGGTCGGTTCCAGAAAGAGTATCGACCCAGTCAGGAGTTGCATTAATGGTGAACGGTTCTGCCTGATCACAGCCATTGTCGTCAGTAACAATCACCGTATAATTTCCATCGTCAAGTCCTGTTATCGTATCATTCGTGGTTAAAAATGGTGGCCACTCGTAGGTGTATGGGGCAACTCCACCAGAAACTACAGCAGAAGCCTCACCATCGTTGCTATCTGGACATGATTCATCAACAGTGGTAACCGTTATATTGAATGGAGGAGGAACGTTGATGGTTGCAGAGCCGATGACGGCAGTACAACTACCTCCGCCACCATCTTCACCAACAACAATTACCTGATAGTTGGTTGTTCCAGAACCTAAACCTGTAAAACAATAGCTACTAGTTGGTTGCGGACCAGAACTTTCGAAGACAACTCCGTTGAAAATCTGGTACGTATAGTTTGGAAAACCGCCCGAAACATAAACACAAATCGAACCGTCAATAGCTCCGCTACAAGTAACATCAACTGCAACAATTGAGTCTATAACAATAGGACATTGCGCTTTGACCTCTATGGATAAGAGAAAAAATGTCAAAAGCGGAAGTCCAAATGAGATTAGGCCGCGTAAAGCTTTCTTCATGTCAGTGTATTATATGGAGGGATAAATTCAGGTTTGATTTGTGGTTAAATCGATGGGTTAAAGTACAGTTTTTCAAGTAGTGTCGCCTAGCCTACTTACTGAGTTCAACAATTCCATGGAGTGCCACACAACATAGGGTTAAACATGTTTCACTAAAACACAAATTTGTAGGCCGCACTTCTTAATCAGTAATGACAAGGCGTTCAACATAAACTGATTCCTTAACGCGAATTTCTAAGAAATAAACTCCATTTCGAAGTTCGCCAACCTGAATATTAGTTTTACCAATTTCAGGGTTATTCAATTCATCATAAACGAGTTGTCCTGTAAGACTGTATATCGAAATCTGAACTGGAGATGTCTGCTCCTGATTCATTTCAATAAAAAAGTTCCCATTGCTAGGATTGGGGTAAACCCTGTATTTCAAAAGGTCTGATTGTTCATCAATTCCAACGCTCTGAAGGTCCAAAAAGGCTGTATCACTGCCGCAATTATTAGAAGCCACCAAATACATTGGTTGCATCCCGCCTGCTGTGTACGTATGGGTTGGCTCAAAATCTGTGCTTATGGTTCCATCTCCAAAATTCCACTCATAATCCGTAGCATCATAAGAAAGATTATTAAACTGGATGTCAAACAGGTTGAGGTTTGGAGAGAATGCTGCCGTGGGCAATGGATTAACAATCACCTGAATAGAGTTGGAAGAGCTAGAACAACCAATCCAATCTTCAATAGACACATTGTAGATTCCGCTTTCAAAAACAGTTATTTCATCACCAACAGACCCAGAACTCCATTCATAATACGGATACCAAGTTGGTACTGATAAAACCACGCTTTCTCCTTGACAGAATTGGGTTGGACCGTCTACCTCAATAGTTGGCTGTGGTGGATTCGACACTTGGGACACTTCAAACGCCATTGTATCAGTACAGCCCGTATAATGGGTGACAACCACCTGATAATTGCCAGCAGTAAGAAGCGCATTTTGATTCGTTTCAGCGGTTGGAAGCCACTCGTAACCATCATACGTTTCGTTCACGCTAAGTTCTGCGCCAGAAGAGCCGATACAATAATCTGTGTTCCCCATTAAACTAAGAGGTAGATTGGCAGGACAATTAACTTGTGCGGATAGCTGAGCCGATGTGAACACTAAAACCAAGGCAAGAGAAAGTGTTCTAAACGACATTTCCTGTAAAAATAACACTTCGAATTTGAGTTACGCATAAAAAAGGGCGTAAATGAAAAAGGCGATGAATGATTCATCGCCTTTCAAAAACTATTTAGAACAGTTTATTTTTTCTGAGTTCTAACCAATGCTTGGTGTCCGTTAATGTCGGCTTTAACCAAGTAGATACCAGCAGGTACTGAAGAGAAATCAAGTGATAAACGGTTTGCACCAACCCTAATTGGCTTAGCAGAAGTTTGAACCAATGATCCAGTAATAGAATAAACCTCAACGGTTGCAATTCCAGCAATAGTAGAATTTACATCTAACGTAGAAATTCCTTCTGTAGGATTTGGGTAAAGACCCAAAGAGAAAACCTCATTGCTTTCTGCAATTCCAGCTGGGTCAGAAATCATCATTGAATAACCTTCTTCGTCCCAAACACCAGATATAGACTGTGGCAATGCAAAAGTGGAAGGTATTAGCCCCATTCCAATGCTTGCAATTGCAGAAAGGTCAGCATCTCCATTTGTCAGGGTGTTTATATTGATAGAGAATGTTCCGCCAACATCAGGAGTGCCGCTAAGTGTAATTGTTCCAGTGGAACCAGCCGTATAAGTACAAGGAGTTGCATCACACGTTGCAATAACACCAGATGGAAGACCACTTACTGACAATGTGGTGTTTGAAATAGAAAACGGAAGCGATTGACCTGCAAGAACTCCCGAGATAATCCCTGAAAATGGGGCTAATGCAGGAACAAATAACAGAAGCGGATCTGCAATTACAGACCCTGCAACACCTCCTGTTGCTGGAACCGTAAAGTTGATAACCTGCCCAGCGTAAACTTCATTAATTGCTCCGTTAGGAAGTGTAGATGCTGCTGGAGTGAATTGTGCGTTTGCGCCATATCCGAATCCCAGAATCAAAATGGAGAGTAGTATTTTTTTCATAGTATATTTAATTAGGAGTTGTTTTTGAAAACTCGTAACGAAGTTATAAAATCAAGCTATTTGGAATAAGAAAGGCGATGAACTAGTCATCGCCTTCTAAAAAAGTATTTAGCCTAGTTTATTTTTTCTGAGTTCTAACCAAAGCCTGAGACCCGTTAATGTCAGCTTTAACCAAGTAGATGCCAGCAGGTACTGAAGTGAAATCAAGTGGTAAACGATTTGCACCAACTCTAATTGGCTTAACAGATGTTTGAACCAATGATCCAGTAATTGAATAAATCTCAACAGTTGCAGTTCCTGCAACAGTAGAATTTATATCCAACGTAGAAACTCCTTCAGTAGGGTTTGGGTAAAGACCCAAAGAGAAAACTTCGTTGCTTTCGGCAATACTGTTTGAACTACCAGTAACCTCAAGGTCATAGCCATCTTCGTCAAACAATCCAGGAACGGGCGCTGGCACAGGAAAAGGATTAGAAATTCCCAAACCTTGTACAATAAGACCAGCACCAGGGAAAGCACTTTCAGCAGCATCCAGCACAGCGGTTAAGTCTGCACTGCCAAGCGTTGAGGACGTAATATTAACTACCGAGATACCTTCAGCGACTGGAGTTCCAGTAATATCAATAGCCCCAGATGCCCCAGCCAGAATTGAAGGACTTGTTGAAGAAAGCCCAGACGCTAAATCTTCTGCAGTAAATATAATTGAAGTAACAGTCAAGGTTGCAGTAGAGGGAGCCCCAGCAGGCAGAAGATTCAGAAGCTGACTTGGAAGCCCAAGGGTAGCTAAACTTACTGTTGTAGTGGCAGGAAGGTCAGATACAGTTATCATCTCGCTGTAAGCCTCACCTACGGTTCCATCTGGAAGACCCTGCATTGCAATCGGAGCAAAAGTCTGCCCGTATGCACTAAACGCTCCAAGACCAGCAATTGTTAAAATTGAAAGTAAAGTTTTTTTCATTTTTTTAAATTGAAATTATTTATAGTTGAAACAAAGATAGAAAAGTAGCTTTGACAATGTGCAAATAAAAGCACATTCTGATTTTTTCCAAAAAAAAAAGCGGGTCGGGAATATTCTCAACCCGCCTTTCTGCAGTTCTTACTACTGAAATTACGTCAAACTCCGACTGACATTCTAGTCTGTTCAACTAAAAGTAATTCGGTGAGCGACATGCTCATCAGAACAGAAATCTCTTTTGCAAATCGCTGTTCAGAGGCTGTTAACCGCCTTTTGCTGTTCCCTGTTTCCATTGTGTCTGTTTTTTTAGTCCGTTTCATTGCGTTCTGCGTTGGTTAACGTGACTTATTCTTTTCTCGTTTCCGATATACGATAAACAACCAATTACATGTGACAAACGACATCATTTATCGCCCATCGACAACAAGTAAACGACAAATCAGTTTGTAGAATTAGACCTGTTAGATTTCAAAAAACCCAACCGGTCTTATCTGTAGAGTCATTAAAAGTGAATATCATTGCCAAACGTAAAAATGAAAGTTCTCGTACTTTACTATTCGCAAACTGGTCAGCTTAAAGAGATTGCCAACAACTGCCTCTCTCCTCTTCTTGAGGATATGGAAACGGAGGTTGATTTCGTGAAAATTGAAACTGAGTATCAATTTCCGTTTCCTTGGACGCGATTATCCTTCTTCAACGCCTTTCCTGAGTCCGTTTATGGTACACCCTTTAAATTGAAGCCAATTGAGGTTGATGAATCCAAAGAATACGACCTGATTGTACTTGCTTACACTGTTTGGTATCTCAACCCTAGCATCCCTATTTCTAGTTTACTTCAACATGAAGATGCCAAGCGAATTTTTAAAGACAAAAAAGTAATTACACTGCTCGGCTCTAGAAATATGTGGGTTTTGGCTCAGGAAAAAGTTAAGCGCCACCTAAAACAACTTGAAGCCAACCTCATTGGGAACGTTGTTCTTATCGACAGGAATAAGAATTTGGTTAGCATTATCACTGTAGTAAGGTGGATGTTCTCTGGAAAGAAGAACCCATTTTGGGGTTTCCCGGCAGCGGGAGTTATTAAAGAAGACATTGATATGAGCAACCGCTTTGGCAACGTTATTCTAAACGGTCTAAAAAAGAACGAACTATCAGATATGCAGGATGAACTGAACGAATTAGGAGCCGTTGACATCAATCCTTCTTTACTGATTTTGGAGAAACGCGCAATCACGCTTTTCGGAA
>JBLIGB010000120.1:0-5216 GCA_047636795.1 Bacteroidia bacterium
GTAGCGGCAAGCTACCTCCCTACTCTTCTGCCGATATTAACTCATTTGTTGTGGCGCTTCGCAAGAAGGAAATTCATGATTTTGTAGTTAATACAACCAACCTCTTGGAGCTGCTTAATGACAAGAGACTGGTTCGGGAAATCATCACGATTATGAAAGAATTAATCGCTCGAATGAAGAAATCTCCCAAAGATTATTCGAAATCCGAAATTGGCGGATTGGAGATTGCTTTTCAAATGTTGATTGAAGGAAATGGATTGTTCGAATCGCTTTCAACCGTGGATCAGAAGAGAATTATTGAAGTAGTTGTTGCAATTGAAGTTGACGTTTTAGAAGGCTTATTTACAGAAGACTAACTTTTATATGTCAATTGGAAAGAAGTTGTTTCCTCTACATTTTTCGTTTTGCACTTACTAGGTCAACTTAACTTGTTAAATCCTAACGAATTATCAAACTGAACAAATTTTGAGATGAGAACCATTTCTAAGTCTACCGAAGGATTATTCAAAGACCGAGGTTCTAAGTTCGTCAGCTATGCTTTTCCAATCCACGATGTAGCCGATGTAAAACCATTGCTTGATGTATTGAGGACAGAACATCCATCTTCACGACACGTTTGCTACGCGTATCAATTGGGAGCAGATGGAGCAGATTACAGAGCTAATGATGATGGAGAACCTGGCGGTTCTGCAGGTTTACCAATTCTAAATCAGATTAAGAGTAAAGATGTAAGCAACGTTTTAGTTGCTGTAGTCCGCTATTTTGGAGGAACAAAGCTGGGTGTTTCTGGTCTCGTAAATGCTTACAAAGAAGCGGCAAAAGAAGCATTGGAAAACGTCAAAGTCGTTATCAGAATTCCAAAGTCAGTTGTCCGAATTCAATTTCCGCACTCCAGCACTGGCGATGTAGAACGCTTGATACGACAAAACAATTGGGTTATTAAAAATCAAGAATTCGGTATGGATTGTATTTGGGATATTGAAACACCGCTAAATGAAGAGGTGAAACATCACTTCCTAAAACCAATCGTATTTATCCGAGTTAAAGATTAACCGAGCGCTAAAAACGCCAATCCAGCAATAATTGCACCCAACGTAGGTCCAACAACAGGAATCCAACTGTACCCCCAATTGCTATCGCGTTTACCTTTAATTGGCACCAAGGCATGAATAATTCGCGGACCAAGATCGCGTGTTGGATTGATGGCATAGCCCGTTGTTCCTCCTAAACTCATTCCTATTCCTACAACTAAAAAGGCTACTGGCAATGCACCAATAGATCCAAGGCCTATAACTGTATCACCTAAGGTATCTGAAGCAAATGAGGGCCCAGCCAAATAAAGCACCACAAAAACCAGCACAAACGTACCTATCGCCTCACTGAAAAGGTTTTTGAATGTATTTGGGATAGAAGGACTAGTACAGAACGTACCAAGCACGCTGTCCTTATCATCCATTCTATTGTAATGGTCTGAAAACTGAAACCAGACCAATAGCGCTCCGACCATCGCCCCTGCCAGTTGAGCCAAAATGTAAAACGGTACTTCTGTCCACGGAAACCTTCCCGCAACGGCAAGTCCAACGCTTACTGCTGGGTTTAGATGTGCCCCACTAGAAGGTCCGGCAACGATCACTCCGGCAAACACCGCAAAACCCCAACCAAAAACAATGACAATCCAGCCGCTACCAAAAGCAAAACTATCCTTCAACCCAACATTAGCATTTACGCCAACTCCAAGAAGAATGAGCAAAAGTGTGCCGATAAATTCTGCGATGTATGCATCCATGCTCGTAATTTACAATCGGTTGTTGACATAAAACTAGAACTAATCTCAGATAATGGCATCTTTGCACTCTTAAGTATAAAAACAGCGCATGTACCCTACTCTTTATGATTTAGTCCTTGACCTTTTCGGGCTTTCGATCCCTCCTTTCAGACTTGTGCAAAGTTTCGGAATGATGGTGGCGTTGGCTTTCCTTGCTGCTAGTATTGATTTGAAGTCTGAACTCAAACGCAAAGAAGGCTTGGGTCTGCTTGCTCCAGTGAAGAAAAAAGTTTGGAAAGGAAAGACCTCTACACTACTAGAAAAAGCTATTTCAGGAATAGTTGGTTTTGCAATCGGCTACAAATTCTTGGCATTATTTCTCGACTTTGATGCAATTGCAGTAAACCCACAAGCATTCATTCTTTCTGCCGAAGGCAATATGCTTGGAGGTTTTCTAGGTGCTGCACTTTCCATTGGAACACGAATTTGGGAAGACAAAAAGGAAGGTCTTGCCGAACCAAAAGAAGTTGAAATAAACGTGCATCCATATGAACAGGTTGGCACCATCACCATTTTGGCTGCTGTATTTGGAATTTTAGGAGCAAAGATTTTTCACAACCTCGAAAACTTGGATGAGCTAATGGCCGATCCAATTGGTGCGCTTGTTTCGTTCAGTGGTCTATCGTTTTTAGGCGGACTAATTTGCGGTACCTCATCCATTCTCTATTTCGCCAAGAAAAACAACATCAAGCTGCTACATCTCACAGATGCCTCACTTCCAGGTCTAATGTTGGCCTACGGAGTTGGACGAATGGGCTGCCAAATAGCTGGTGATGGAGATTGGGGAATTCCAAACGATGCTCCAAAGCCTGAATGGTTGACCTTTTTACCAGATTGGGCTTGGGCATACAACTATCCAAATAACGTTTTAGGAATCGACCTTAAAACTGATTTCGCCCAAATGGGATATGTTAGCTTAACTGGTTACGCGTGGCCAACACCACTTTACGAAATTGTAATGGCCCTTTGCATCTATGCGTTTTTTCGATTTATGCGAACGCGATGGACGGTTCCGGGTATGATAATGTCTTGGTATCTGATTCTTGCCGGTTTTGAACGATTAGCCATTGAGCAAATAAGAATCAATAATGAATACCCAATTTTTGGTGGTGTAACACAGGCCGAAATCATCTCAACCGTGATGATTCTTGTTGGAATCGTATTCCTCTTCCTAATGCCCAAAGTGGGCAAGAAATGGGCTGAATACTGATGGTCATATTGACTATCAGGTTTCATTCCCAAAATAAATAGAACGGGTCATGCTGAACTCGTTTCAGCATCTGCACTCCTACAGCAGCAATAGACCCTGAAATAAGTTCAGGGTGACGGCATCTAGGCACATTCAAGATAAGTAAAGACATAATCATCATGGATACTTCTACACTCAACCTTCCTGAAATAACCTGTGATGTTTGTGCCATTGCTAGAAAGGCTGGAACGTTTATTCTGAACGAGCGAAAAGCGTTTTCATCCAAAAAAGTAGAAGTAAAAGGTCACAACGATTTTGTGTCTTATGTAGATAAAGGTGCAGAGAAGATGATTGTTGAGGAACTGAAAAAACTTCTTCCCACAGCTGGTTTTATTACAGAAGAAGGAACAGAAAAGCAAGACGATAATCCGCTAAAGTGGGTTATTGACCCGCTAGATGGTACCACCAACTTCATTCATGGAGTGCCATTTTTTGCTGTAAGTATTGCCCTGCTTTACGAGAAAGAACCGTTGGTTGGAGTTGTATTCGAAATCAATCAGGATGAGATGTTCTCTGCATGGAAAAATGGCGGGGCATTTCTTAATGATGAAAAAATTCAAACATCAGAAGCGAAGACCGTTTCTGACTCGTTACTTGGAACAGGGTTCCCCTACTACGATTACCATCTGCTGGACCAATACCTTGCGTTATTCAAGCATTTGATGCAGCATTCGCACGGATTAAGAAGACCTGGCTCTGCTGCAACTGATCTTGCTTACGTAGCCTGCGGCAGGTTTGATGGTTTCTACGAATACAGCCTTAGTCCGTGGGATGTAGCCGCTGGAATACTTCTGGTTAAAGAAGCTGGTGGAAATGTTACCAACTTCTCTGGAGGTGAAGATGCCATTTTCACGAAAGAGATTATTGCTACCAACCCACACATTTATACAGAGTTTTCGCAGCTTCTGCGTAGCTTTATGAAATGATACGAACGGCAGTTACACTTCTTTTATCCTTCTTCTTCTTTCTAATTTCTTATGCACAGGAAGACACCGTTTTTGCGGTTTCTGACACAACCGAATTACAGGAGGAATTGGTTGATTCCGCCACAAAAAGGATTTACAAGTTTGACGTAAAAGAAGAAATTGGACCTACTGTTTGGCGAAAAATGCAACAGGCATTTCAGGAGGCCAACGAGTGGGATGCCGACCTCATTCTACTTCATATGAATACCTATGGCGGACTGGTAACCCATGCTGATAGTATGCGGACCAAAATCCTCAATAGTAAAATTCCGGTTTGGGTTTTCATAGACAATAATGCAGCCTCTGCAGGAGCACTTATTTCCATTGCTTGCGACAGCATTTACATGCGCAAAGGAGCAAACATTGGTGCTGCAACTGTGGTCAATCAATCTGGCGAACAGATGCCAGATAAGTACCAAAGCTATATGCGAAGCACCATGCGTTCTACAGCCGAAGCGAAGGGTCGTAATCCGGAAATTGCAGAGGCAATGGTAGATGCTTCTCTTGCGGTTACGGGTGTAAGCGATTCGGGCAAGGTCATCACTTTCACGGCATCAGAAGCAATGACGCACGGCTTTTGCGAGGGAATGCACGAGTCGGTTGACGAAGTACTAAAACAGAATGGGTTTCCAGAATACGAGGTTAAAACATATGTGGTTGGCGAACTGGAAACCTTTATTGGTTGGATGATAAACCCAGCTGTTAGTGGCATCCTAATCATGATTATTATTGGTGGAATTTACTTCGAACTACAAAGTCCAGGTATTGGTTTTCCTATTGCGGCTTCGATAATTGCCGCACTGCTGTACTTCACTCCACTATACCTTGGAGGTTTGGCGGAAAACTGGGAGATTATCATTTTCCTTGTTGGAATTGTACTGGTTGCGGTAGAAGTCTTTGTCCTCCCCGGTTTCGGAGTGGCCGGAATTGCAGGTATTGCGTTTATTATGACATCCTTGATTCTTAGCCTAATTAACAACGTTGGATTCGATTTTGAGATGACAATGGAAACTCAGATTATCAACGCATTTCTGACAGTGCTACTTGCCACAGTAGGTGGGTTTTTCGGTTCTATTTATTTAGCCCAAAAATTCGTTACAACTTCCATGATGAGTTCAATGGTCCTTTCTTCTGTTCAGAAAAAGGAAGATGGCTTTGTGGGTGTAAATGTAAAAGA
>JBLIGB010000121.1:0-5196 GCA_047636795.1 Bacteroidia bacterium
TTCTCTGATGGATATTCAGATCAATTTGGAGGTCCGATGGGAAAAAAATTCAAAATCCGGCAATTCAAAGCAATGCTTCAAAAAGTTCAATCACTACCAGTTGACGCACAATTTGAAAAAGCCCAGAAAACTCTCGCTAACTGGCAGGGCGATTTAGAACAGGTTGACGACATTGTTCTTATGGGCGTTAGAATTTCTTAGCAACAAAATGAGATGGAATACGTACACACGAAATCAACAAACGATTCAATGATGAGAATTTTTTTAATAAGCATATTGTTAATACTTGGGGGTTCTCTTCAAACATTCGCTCAAGATTCTGCTGTCAATCTATTTAATAGTGCCCTTGCAAAAGCACAATCAGGTGATATGCCTGGTGCTATTCAAGATTTTGACAAATGTTTGGCAGTTGATTCAGAAAACGCCAATGCTTATTACTGGAGAGGTTTGGCCAAGGCAGCCACCAATCAAATAAATGAAGCAATTGCCGATTTCGGACTGGCAACTAAGTATGACCCCAGTCATGCTGAAGCTTTCTTAAGACGTGGAACACTGTACAACAACGTAGGAAACCCACGAGCTGCTCTAGACAATTTGGAGGCTGCTGTAAATCTACTTCCGGGTAATACAGATGCCTTGCTGAATAGAGGACTTGCTAATGCCAACCTAGGCAACCACGAAGTAGCCATCAAAGACTTCACAGCTATACTTGAACAAGACCGCTCCAATGGACTTGTTTACATTAACAGAGGCGTCTCATACAGGAAATTAAACCAACTTGGTAATGCCTTGGAAGACTTTGGGAATGCCGTGCGATACAACAAGATGAGCGCTGACGGATACGTGAATAGAGGAATCGTTCGGAGTATGCAGGAAGAATATGAATTTGCAATTGCCGATTATACGCAGGCTATTGTCATCGACCCAAAAAACTCAGACGCATTTTACAATAGAGGTATCGTTTACTCAAAACGAGATCAGCATCAAGACGCTATTCGGGATTTTTCCAAAGCCATTTCCATTAATCCTGAAGATGCCGACTCTTACATGAATCGCGGCATTGAGAAGGTGATCATTGGAAAAAAGGATGATGGATGTGCTGATATAATCGAAGCGGCTAACCTTGGGTTGGTAATTGCCATTTCCGAACGAAACAAGTTCTGCGAATTCTAAAGATTCTGCAAGCGAATTGCTTTACTGCCGCCCTCCCATTCTATCTTCAAAAGATAGAGACCAGGTACGTTATCTCTAAGGTCAATTCTAACACTCATGGAGCTTGATTCATTAGTGATAATCACTTTACCAGTTACATCAAGCACAGAATAACGAACGTTTTCAGTTCTGTCCAAATTAACGTTGAATAAGCCAAAAGAAGGGTTCGGATACACACCAACCAGCAGCTCACGTTCTTGAATACTCGTTGGATCTCCTAGAATCTTGAAACTCCAATAACCCTGTGGAGCTGGCATCGGCCTGACCTGTTGTTTTCCATTGCTTGCCTCGCCAAAGACATAATAAAACACTTTTACATCCGGCTGTTGGTACGGAATAAACCCTGTCCACGTGTTTTCGTTCTGGTTGGTTAAACTCATTGCAACAGCATTGTAGCCAGCTGCCGTATCTGTTGTCCAATAAAGCGTAGCATTCGAAATTCCTTCAGCATGCTGAACTAGGGCGTTCACCTCATAATCGTTGGTAGAATAAACTTGGTCATCCAATGGCTGATGAGCAATGCGTAAAGGATTGTTTGAGCTAACTGCTTTTGTGATACAATGAATTGCTCCAGAAGCCGTAATAATCTCATTACAATCAATCCCAACAACTTTATAACCCGGTAAAGCTTCGCGATAAATACGCAGCGCTGTTGTGTCCCACTCTTCCTCGTATATAGGAACCAAGATGGTATTGTTTACGAAAACCGAATTAGTGTATGTTCGGTAATCACCCCACGTATCTGGGTATTGCCCTCCCTCTGGTGGCATAGGAATTCGGATAATATTGTACTGCGTGCCGAATACAGAATTGAAATTATTGAGGACATAATTCAAATTAGATTCAATTTGCGGCCCATCGGCAACTCCTGCTGGATATTCTCCAATTAGGAGCGTTTCCTCATCCAACAACTTCATGTGCATATCAATATGATGAATGCCATCATACGGCAGTGTTGGCATCTTAATGTACCGATCAATGCCCATAAAATCTTCCATTAGCTGGTCAACCTCAGTTTCGGAATGATTAGAGCTTCCAAAATCATTTGTAGCATCGTTTTCCTCAAGAATTAACGAAGAAGCAAACGCGGTTCCAAAACCATCAACCATGAAATTCCCGCCTGTATTCACAAGGTCATTCGGTTGCGTAAGTGTTTGATATAAGGGAATATCCAGCATGTCCGAAATGGCAACAGGAATTACGTCATCATCTGGCCGTGGGCGATTATAAATCCAATCAACCCAAAGCAGAGAATCCACATCATTCGTATAAACATTCCATTGACCATAATCTCTAAACCAAATACTGTTACTCGGCTCATCCACAAAAACAATGTTGTTTTGGTCTATTCCATTCTGATTTAAATGGCTTATAACTGAATTTTGATTTTCTGTTACGATGTAAACTGTGCATTCCTCCTTAGCATGTTTCACAATATTCCTGAGAACAGAACGCGACCATGTTCCCTCCCATCGAATACACAACCCGTCAATCTCTTCCCATTCCGCAGGCGTTCGTACCGGGGAAGATGGAGCGGTGGTCAAACCAAATGCACTTGGCGTCTGATAGTCCATCGATTTCTCTGTCTCTGTCATTGAATGCGGCAGAAATTGAGCCATCGCATTTTGAGTCAAAAGCAGGAAAAAAGAAAGAAATAGCAGCAAGGAAAATCTCATGTATCAATTGTTCTACATCAAATTTAGAAATCCACCATCAAGTTTCTGTCAGTCAACAGCTATTTTCGCGAAGCATGAAAGCGGTATTCCCCATTGGTTACTTCCCTCCTATCAGTTATTTCGCGTACCTGATACGCAATGAAGTTACCATTGAAGCGAAAGAGCATTTTGTAAAGCAATCGTTGCGCAACCGCTGCGCGATTCTGGGTGCTAATGGACCTCTGAACCTTCTTATTCCGAGAGCAAAATCGAAGGAAAGATTAACGATTGAACAAGTACAGGTTCATGAAGAGACTGATTGGAAAACGTTGCATTGGAGAAGCTTGGAAGCTGCTTACCGAAATTCCCCTTATTTCGAATACTATGAAGATGATTTTCAAGTGTTCTTCAAAAAGGATTACACGCATCATTTTCAGTTAAATCTAGCATCTATTCAATTGGTTTGTAATCTGCTAGATATTGAGTTAAAGCCTGAATTTACTTCTGAGTATCAAATAAACTTTGACGGGCTAGATTTGCGAAACGCTTGGAACAAACAAGAATATGCAGAGAAAAACCCTGCCAATTCCTATCCTAGATACATTCAGGTTTTTAGCGACAGACACGAATTTGCACAAGACCTCAGCATCCTTGATATACTATTTTGTCTAGGGCCAAGAACAATTGATTATTTGAAAGAGTTAGAACTTACCAAATGAGTTCGATTATTCCGTTTGTAGATTTTGGTGGCGAAGGTGAAATCATTCATCTAGCTCATGCCAATGGTTTTCCTCCAAAGGCCTATCGGCAACTGGTGAATGAACTTACGCCACACTATCGTGTAATTGGGATGGAAGCACAGCCCTTATGGCCAGATTCCGAGTTCAACGAGTTCAGGTCTTGGAGAGAAGGCGCTGATGATTTGATTCAATTCTTGGATGAGCAGAAGCTGAAAAACGTTATTGGCGTTGGTCATTCTTTCGGAGCAATCTGCACCATGATTGCGGCTAACAAACGTCCAGACCTGTTCAAAACACTGGTTTTAATAGAACCTGTTGTGCTACCCAAATGGTATTACGTATTCAGCAGTTTGCCTGATTTTCTTGTAAAACAACTTAATCCTATGATTAAGAAAACACTGGCACGAACTGATACTTGGACAAGCCGAGAATCGGTTTTTGCGCACTTCAGAAATAAGAAAGTGTTTTCGTTAATGAGTGATAAAGTATTGTGGGATTATGTGATTTCTGTCACCTCTCATATGGACAATGGCAGTGTCTCTTTGAACTATTCGAAAGAATGGGAAGCACAAATTTTCATGACCGTTACCAATCCGTGGAAAGACCTGAAACAATTGAGTAAGCCTTATATAGCGATTAAGGGCGAAACTTCAGACACCATTTTTCCGCAAGTTTGGGAGCAATGGAAACAACTGAACGGAACAGGTAAATTGGTGGAATTTAAAGGTTGTGGTCACCTCGTTCCGTTTGAAAAACCGAAGGAATTGGCGTTGGAAATTTTGAACTATTTGGAAGGTTCCGATTTAATCAAAGAATGAGCAAAAAAATCTCAATTATAGGGAGTGGATTCGCTGGTTTGGCAGCAGCTGCAAGTTGTGCCCAAAACGGACATGACGTCACCATTTTTGAGAAGAATAATTCTATTGGCGGACGAGCTAGGCAGTTTTCTGCAGATGGATTCACCTTCGATATGGGACCAAGCTGGTACTGGATGCCAGATGTTTTTGAGAAATTCTACAATCGTTTCGGCCATACCACATCAGACTTCTATCAACTAGATAGGTTGAGCCCATCCTATCGTGTGTATTTCGGGAAAGGAGATTTTGTTGATATTCCAGCCAATCTTGACGAAATATATGAGTTGGTTGAAAGCATAGAAAAGGGTGCGGCAGATCAACTGAAAAAGTTCCTTAGAGAAGCCGAAATCAAATATGAAATAGGCATGAACAATTTCGTTCATAAACCGGGGCTTTCAGTCATGGAATTTGCTGATTTAAGTTTGCTAAAAAACGTGTTTCGAATGCATGTTTTTCAGTCAATGAGTTCCTACATACGGAAGTATTTCAAGAACCCTAGGCTTATTCAAATCCTAGAGTTTCCTGTGATTTTTCTTGGAGCAAAACCAAGTAAAACACCTGCACTGTATTCGCTTATGAATTATGCAGATTGGAGTTTGGGAACATGGTATCCGCAAGGCGGAATGTACAAGATTATTGAAGCGATGGAAACCATTTGCAAAGAGCAAGGTGTTGCCATTGAAACGAATGCCAATGTGCAGAAAATCCTAACGGAAGGAAATCGTGTGAGTG
>JBLIGB010000122.1:0-5149 GCA_047636795.1 Bacteroidia bacterium
AGGTTTCGTCATACTTAGCGTGATTGGTTCCCATTAAGCGGTCCCAAACATTGAAGTAGAGGCCATAATTACAGCTAAAATACTTGTGGTGCATATTATGATGCGTGCCTGTATTGTGCCAAAAAGTGAGTTTGCTTTTGGTAAACCCTTTAGGAAGAATTTCATAGCCCAAATGCCCAAGCACATTCAGCGTAAACTGGTATAGTGCCCAACTAAGAATGGCAATTGGGTGTACTGGAAGAATTAAAATTATTAGTGGTACGAACAGGCCTTGTACAATAGCTTCTAACGGATGAAAAGCAAAGGCTGCCCAAGGTGTTGGATCTGTGCTTTTATGGTGTACTAAATGCACGTATTTGAAAACGGGTTTCCAATGCATGGCACGATGTGTCCAATAGAAATAAGCATCGTGCAAAATAATGAGCAGCGGTATGCTTGCCCAGAAGTAAAACATTCCGTATTCACCCATATCTCCGTAAACCGTAGAATAACCGCCTTTTATCAATACCAGAATCCCCATGCTGATAATGGAAAAAACGGCAACAGAAGAAATGGAATAAAGCACTTCTCTTTTAATGTCTTTAGCCTTTGGAACCTTCTGCTGAATTTTCATCCGAAAGGTTTTCGACTGGAAAAGCACATAGAAAAGGATGTACGGAACTCCTGCAAATAGAGAGTAACGAATCAGATTTATACTTCCGTTAGTGATGAATTTATCGAGGTAAGCTTGCCATTCCATGCAGATAAAATTAGGCCATTACCATTTAACAGCAACTTTTCCCATGGATTTTCTGCTTTCCACATATTCATGAGCTTCGGCAAGATCAACTGCGTTGAATATTTTACCAACTACAGGTTTTATTTCTCCCGCTTTGTAAAGGTCAACTACGGCCTTCATTGTTCTAGACAACACTTCGGGTCGGTCGTCTGCAACATGCAGCATGTTCACACCAATCATCCCTTTAGAATTCATCAGTAGCTGAATTGGGCTGAACAGACCAAAGTTGGCGGCTAACTTCAACTGATTAATGATTTGAAAGCCGCCATCAACTTGTTCGGCTGCGCCAAAGCCTACAATTCTCCCGCCTTTTCCTAAGGCTTTAAAACCATCAGAATAACTCTTTCCGCCAAGCGAATCGAATACAACATCTAGGCCTCGGCTTCCGAGTTTTTCACGAATTACTTTCGCGAAATTTTGTTTGCTATAATTTATAGTAACATGAACACCTTGTTTTTCGATGTACGCTAGCTTTTCTTCCGAGCCAGCTGTACCATAAATAGTACAGCCTTTTCGTTTTAGCAATTGAATCAACGCGGTTCCAACACCACCAGCTGCAGCTTGCACCAACACGTGATCTTCTGGAAAAATAGGAACGCGCTCCTCGGCACAATGGTAAGCCGTACAGTACTGAACCGCTAAGGCCAATGCTTCGCCAAGCGGCATGTCTTCGGGAATGGGCTGAACAGCTCTTTCATCAGCAAGAACATGGGTTGAATATCCGCCAAAACGAGAGAAAGCCACAACACGAGTTCCAGTGGGAATTTTCTCACCGCCAATAACAGCTTCATCCATCGTTCTACCAACCGACTCGTACCCAACTACGCAAGGCGTTGGAGGCGCATCTTGGTACAACCCTTTTCTGGCCATGATGTCTGCGAAGTTGATTCCGAAGCCTTCGGTTTCAACGCGAATAAAACCTGCTTTAGGCTGTGGAATTTCTTCTTCACGAAGTTGAAATGCAGTTTGGGCTGACCCGTGCTTGGTGATGTAGTATGAACGTTTCTTTTCCATGTTTTTAAATTTACCGCTCCACACGGGTTGAGTCATTTCTTATCTCGTTGGCAATAATTTTCGCCAATTCCTTGTTCGCACCATCTGTAAAATGCGAGAGGTCAACGAAGTCTTCTTTTTGCCAATTATGCTCAAACACACTGGAAGCAAAGGAAACACCACCGCTGTCTGCTACTTCTTTCAAAACCATGTTATAGGTATCCATCATATTATCCATCTCTTCGGTTGGAACGTAAGGAATCCACCAGCTGTAATCACCTGTTATGAGAACTTCTTCTAAGAGCGTTTGCGGCACAAACATTACCTCAATTCTATTGCTTTTGCACAGAGAAAGAATACGCTCTAAGTTGCTTTTGTAAATGGATAAAGCTCGCTCGTCAACACCCTGATGTTCTCTGGTTTTTATATCTACCTCTTGGTTCGGACACGTCTCAATCAGATTCAATTTTTGCCCAAGCAGAACCGTCAATTTTAACGAAGCTAGAGCTGGAAGGTTTTCGTTTTTACATAGGCCGAAAGCACCGTATAATGAAGGTTGATGAAAGTCACTGTAGTCATCTGCCAAGTTTTCGATATTGATGTTTCGTAGGTCGTTAAGTCCAATATAATAAATGGCTAAATCAGGCTGTAATTCTGAAAGATACATTTCTGATTGAAGTAAGTTTTCTCGACTAGAATACCCCGGAACAGCCATGTTGATGATTTCATAATCATCACCTAATTCTTGGGCTAAATGGGATGGCCAAGTTCCGCCATTATTTACACCTACACCATAAGTGGTAGAGCCGCCAAGTGTCATAATTCTGATTTTGTCTTTCGGTTTTGCAGCCGTGAATTCATCACTCCGAAAGCCTTTTGAATTATGCGAATAGGTAAGGTCTCCGCGTGTATGGCTCGCATTTTTAATGAGTGCTCCAACTAACTGAGGATGTTCTTCAAACAAGTATTGATTTTGGTTTTTGACAATGCTATACGCCCAATTACCAAAGAGTATTCTGTAAGTGACTGCGCTGGTCAACTCCAAACAACCGAACACCAAGACAGTACCAATCCCATACCGAACAGCTTTTTTAAGAACTTCTGATAGTTTAGGAATTTCAATTAGCGCCAGTAGCATGAATAGTACTGCCCCAAGCCAATAGTATATGAGGGCTGCATCCGTAGCTGAAGTCATATCAAATCCGAAAACCGGCCTTGTAACAGGACAGAGGAAAAAAGCCACAGCGGTGAAAGCGATTGAAAGAATAAGAGTAGAGTTTTTGACGTTCATCGGATGTTTTTACTTCAAATGTATGTATAAGAGCTTGTTATGCAGAATATATTGATTCTGTAAGGTGGAGAAGAAACGAACAAAATTAAATTGCCTTAATCCTTTCCTTTGCATCAATGCACAGAATCTTCTTGACACTTGCTTTAATCTGTTATCCCCTATTTGGGTTTTCGCAAGAAGCAATTTCCGGTTTTGTACGCGATAGTCTCACCAACGAACCGCTGGTGTTTGCCCATGTGATCTTAAATGACGGAGCGCGCGGAACGACTACTGACCTAAACGGGTTCTTTAAAATTAGGACTAGCGTTTCGGTTTCGCATGTTCGCATCAAATACATTGGCTACCAGACTCGGAAGTTCCCAATTGGCGACAAACGAGATTCTCTGGAGTTTAAACTGCCCAAGTCGAATACGAAATTGGCTGAGGTGACCATTCTTCCGGGAGAAAACCCAGCAGACCGCATCATCAAAAAGGTGGTAAAAAACCGTAAGAAAACCGACCCAGGAAACCTGCCGTATTTCTCTTACAAGGCGTATGAGAAAATGATTTTTACGTTAGATGAAGACACAGCTATTACCAACAGGCAATTTACGGAAGACACCATGGTTGTTAATATCAGAAATGTGTTAGAAAAGCAGCACATTATGATGTCGGAGAATGTGTACGAGCGCAAATTCCGCAACGGAAAATACACCGATAATGTAGAAGCAACTCGTTTCTCTGGCATGAAAAACCCGCAGTTTGTAATGCTTACAAGCCAGATGCAATCGTTCTCGTTTTACAAGGATTATTTCTCGTTCGGAGAAAAGGCCTTTCTTGGCCCCATAAGTCCAAATAGCTGGAACAACTATTTCTTCAATATTGAAGACACGCTTATGGTGGAACAGGACACTGTAATCATCATCAGTTATCAGCCAAAAAAGGGAAAGAAATTTGACGCGCTGCGCGGAATACTGCATGTAAATATGACCGATTTTGCGCTGATGAACGCTTCAGGAAAAGTGGTTAACGGACAAGGTTTGGAAATCAAAATTCAACACAAATACGAGAAGTTGGAAGAGAAAGCATGGTTTCCTACGCAGCTCAACACCGATTTTAAAATGCTTGGCTTGAACCTCGGAGGATTCAACATAAAAGGAGTTGGAACGACCTTTAATAGAGAGATTAATTTGGATGAAAAAGTCCGCGTAATGGACATCAGCACCAACACGTTAGAATTGGACTCAAAGGCGCACAAAAAGGATTCCACGTACTGGAATGGCGAACGCGAAACACCACTTTCCGAAAAGGAATTACGCACGTACCAAGTCATTGATAGCATAGGTAAGGAGCTGAAACTGGAGCAACGAATAAAACTACTTATTGCTTTTGGAACAGGTCGTTTTCCCATTGGCCCAGTTGAGTTGGATTTAGATAAAATTATCGATTTCAATGAGTATGAAGGATTCCGGTTGGGCGTTGGACTGCACACTTCTCCTAACCTGATAAAATGGGCAAATTTTGGAGCCTATGTTGCTTATGGTTTCAAGGATAAAGAGGTGAAATATGGAGGCGATGCCGAATTCACGCTTCACAAGAATTTGGGACTTCAGCTTCGCGGAGCGTATTACCATGATGTGCGGGAGATTGGTGCGCAGGAGTTTTTGGTTGATGATAATCGATCACTGGGTTCGATGTACAGCGATTTGGTTATTCAGCGTATGGATTTGATTAACGGCTGGAATGCTGGCGTGCGGATAAATCCATTACGCGGTTGGCATTTTGAGGCACAGTTTCGTCATCAGAATGCAGAAAGCAAACACGGTTACAGATACGTACCAGAAAACACCACTGATAGTTTGACAAGATCGCAATATGCAGAAGTGCGTTTAGGGTTTCGCTTTGCGCCATTTGAGAAGAAAATGCGTTTAGGGGAGCGAGAAATCATACAAGATAGAGGAGATGTTGTTCTGTGGGCAACCGTTGCAAAAGGACTCAAAGGAATTCTATCATCGGAGTTCGATTATTGGAAGGCGGATATAAAATTGGAAGGTAAATTCCGAATTCGGAAAGTGGGAATGGAGTTTTGGCAATTATGCGCTGGATGG
>JBLIGB010000123.1:0-5086 GCA_047636795.1 Bacteroidia bacterium
TTGAAAGAAGAAGCTCATCAGTTGAATCGCAGAACTGAGTTTAAAGTACTTCGTAATGATTACGTTCCTAAAGGAAACTAGTCAACTTTCATAGAAATTTTAAAAAAGCATTCCGCACACGCGGGATGCTTTTTTGTTAGAAACCAATTCATGAGTGCTGGAGAAAGATATAAGCAGCGAGGTGTGTCTGCCGATAAGGAAGACGTTCACAAGGCGATAAAGAACGTTGATAAGGGATTGTTCCCCAAGGCGTTCTGCAAGATTGTTCCAGACACGCTTTCTAATTCTGATGAGCACTGCATAATCATGCACGCGGATGGTGCTGGAACGAAGAGCTCACTTGCTTATATGTATTGGAAAGAGACTGGCGACTTATCCGTATGGAAAGGAATTGCACAGGATGCCATCATTATGAATACGGATGATCTTCTCTGTGTAGGAGCAATTGACAATATCCTGCTCTCTTCCACAATTGGAAGAAATAAGTTTTTGATTCCGAGTGAAGTGCTTTCAGCGCTGATTTCCGGAACAGAAGAAGTACTTCAAATGCTTCGCGATAATGGAATGGACATTCATTCTACCGGGGGTGAAACTGCTGATGTCGGTGATTTGGTTAGAACGTTGATAGTTGATTCAACGGTAACTGGGCGTATGAAGCGTTCTGATGTAATCGATAACCGGAATATTCGGTCTGGAGATGTTATTGTCGGACTTGCTTCCTATGGTCAAGCCACTTATGAGTCTGAGTATAATGGAGGTATGGGAAGCAACGGATTAACCGCTGCTCGACATGATGTTTTTAATGATTCGTTAAAGACCAAGTATCCAGAAAGCTTTGATAGCGCTATGGATGACAGTTTGATATATTCAGGAAAGTATAATTTGACTGATAAGGTAGATGGCCTCCCGTTGGATATGGGAAAGTTGGTTTTATCACCAACCCGAACCTATGCTCCAATTATAAAGAAGATTCTGGATAAATATCGAGCAAGCGTACATGGAATGGTGCATTGCTCAGGAGGAGCGCAAACCAAGGTGCTTCATTTTATCAATGCAGGGCATGTGATTAAAGACAAGCTTCTTCCCGTGCCGCCTCTTTTTAGGATTATACAAGAGGAATCGGAAACTCCTTGGGCTGAGATGTACAAGGTATTTAACATGGGACATAGAATGGAGCTTTACGTTCCAGAAGAAATTGCTGATGAAATCATCGCTATTTCGAAGAGCTTCAATGTAGATGCCCAAATAGTTGGTAGAGTAGAGGAAGGAGATAAGAAACTCACCATTCGTTCAGAATTTGGAGAGTTCGTTTATAATTAAACAATGGAACTTTTAGACAAACTTCGAGACATACAAAGAAGGTTTATGGACCTTGAAGGACAGCTTGGCGACCCATCTGTGGTAGCTGATATGAAGCGGTTTGTAAAGATTAACCGTGATTACCGTGGGCTTGAGCCTGTAGTAAAAGCTTCAAAAGAGTACGAAAACGTAATAGAGAACATAGCCAGTAGCAAGAGAATATTGAGTACTGAAAAAGATTCAGATTTTGTTGATATGGCTAAAATGGAGTTGGAAGAGCTGGATGGTAGAAAAGCCGAGATTGAGGAGGAGCTCCGAGTTTTAATGCTCCCCGAAGACCCGGAAGACGAAAAGAATATTGTCTTGGAAATCCGAGCAGGAGCTGGAGGTGATGAAGCAAGCATTTTTGCTGGAGACCTCTACAGGATGTACATGAAATACATCGAAGGAAAAAAGTGGAAAACAACCCTTTTGGTGGAGAATGAAGGCACTGCTGGAGGTTACAAAGAAGTAAACGTTAAGGTTGAAGGGGAAGGGGTTTATGGAATAATGAAGTATGAATCTGGAGTGCACCGTGTACAGCGCGTTCCTCAAACGGAATCACAAGGAAGAGTTCATACATCCGCAGCAACAATTGCCGTTATGCCTGAGGCGGAGGAGGTTGATGTAGAAATCAATCCAGCGGATGTAGAACTGCAAACTTCTCGCTCCGGTGGTGCGGGAGGTCAGAATGTAAACAAAGTTGAAACTAAGGTTCAACTTACCCACAAACCTTCTGGTATTGTGGTTGTCTGCTCGATGGAGAGATCACAGTTGAAAAACAGGAAATTGGCAATGGAAATGCTTCGTACGCGCTTGTACGAACGTGAGTTGAGCAAGCACCTAGATGATATTTCGAGTCGAAGAAAAACGATGGTTTCATCTGGCGATAGATCTGCAAAAATTAGAACATACAATTATCCTCAGGGACGAATTACGGATCACAGAATTGGCCTAACGATATATGCACTAACAGATTTTATGAATGGCAACATTCAAGAGATGATTGATGCACTTGCTATTGCTGAAAATGCTGAAAAACTTCGTGTAGGAGAAACAATTTAAGATGAAGCTGTCACCAAAAGGGAAGAAGTTTAGAGATAGGATAGACAATTGGTTTATATTCAATTTGTTCCTACTCATCAAACTTCCGCTGGCCTGGGTTGCTGGGTGTAGAATTAGACGTATTGATGCAGAAGCTTGCGCCATCAACATGCCCTATGGTTGGAGGAATCAGAACCCTTTTCAATCAATATATTTTGCTGCACAGAGTATGTCGGCAGAGATGAGTACCGGAATGTTGTGCATGTTGGCAATCGAGCATTCTGGTGAAGATATTGCCATGTTGGTGTCGGATAATAGGTCTCAGTTTATCAAGAAAGCAAACGGACACGTGACTTTTACATGTAACGATGGACAGAAAATGTTTGATGCCGTTGCTGAAACCTGTAAAACAGGAGAACCCGTTTTAGTTGAGATGAGGTCGGTTGGTGTAATGGACAACGGAGTAGAGGTTTCTAACTTTAGTTTCACTTGGACTGTTAAGAAGCGAATCAGCTAGGTCGCTCACACCCTCTCTTAATTCCTATATTCGAGCATGGCAACTAAGGTTAATACTTCCGATGGCTGGTTATACGACCCAATTTTGCCGGACCCCGAAACGTGGCCGATTGTAAAACTGTCACATAACCGAGAGGCTTTTTTAAAGGAGCTAGTCGAACTTTCCATTGAAAACATCAAAGAGTCGTTGGGTAATAACCCTGCTAACCTGAAGGATGAATTAGCAAGAACGCTTTACACCGAAAAAATTCGATTAAACCAAACTCCTTGGAAGGCGGATGGTCCAGATGAAAAAGACTTCTGGTCTAAAGTGAAAAAGGATATGGTACGTATTAATGCAGGACATGAAAATCCGAATGCGTTCGGTCACGAAGACCTAGTTCAACGTATTGTTAAGCGTTATGCCGAAGAAATTGCTGGCGTTTTTGACGTGCAGGCTTACGATTTCGCAAAAGGATTTACCACGTTTTTGTTTGCTCGACTGCTCAATGCTTCGCAGAATAAAGGGCTATCGCGGTTTTTTGCTAGCAGAAGCAATCTCCATGACAAGATTCACCTTGTAGGAGAGATTGATCACGTACGTGCGTTGGCAAAAAAAGGAACTGTAATCATTGTTCCAACCCATTTTAGTAATCTCGATTCGATGCTTATAGGTTGGGCCATTCAAAGTATTGGTTTGCCACCCGTACTTTATGGTGCTGGATTGAACCTGTTTGGAATTAAGATTATGGCGTGGTTCATGAATCGCCTCGGAGCTTACAAGGTTGATAGGCGTAAAAAGAATCTACTTTATCTCGAAACGCTGAAAATGTATTCAGAGCTTTCGCTAAGAAAAGGGTGTAATGGACTTTTCTTTCCTGGCGGAACACGTTCGAGAAGTGGAATGCTGGAAAAGCGTGTGAAACTCGGATTGCTCGGAACAACCCTCCAAGCGCAGCGTATGAATTTCATCCATGATGGAGACCAGGCGAAGAAAATCTTCGTGGTTCCTGTTACCATCAACTACAATTTTGTGCTGGAAGCCCAGAGTTTGATTGACCAGCATTTGAAGATTAGTGGCCAAGAGCAATATTATGTTGAGAACGATGACTTCTCTACTTCGAGTAAAATGCTGCGATTCATTTATAAATTTTTCACGGCATCTTCAGAAATGGCAGTGCGCTACGGAACACCGATGGATCTTTTCGGGAATCGGGTTGATGAAGAAGGCAATAGTTTTGACCCACATGGAAATGAGGTCGACATCAAGAAATATTTCTATTCTAATGGGAAAATAAGTAAGGATTTACAGCGAGATGCGGAATACACGCGGATGCTCGGAGAAAAAATAGTCGACAGGTATCATTGTGAAGCAGTGGTTTTTTCCAGTCAGATTTTGGCGTTCGCTGCTTTCAGAATTATCAAAGCGCGCTACAGTAAAATGGACTTATATGGTTTGATGCGCTTGCCATCAGACGAACTTGTCATTAAACCAAAAGAATTGATGGACCGAGTGAATAAGTTGGTCACGCGTTTGCGGGAAATGCATGCCAATGGCAATATTCAATTGGAGAAGGAAATTTTGGAAGGAAGTCTTTCTACCATCATCAAAAAAGGAATAGCGAATCTTGGAGTTTACCATAATAAACTGCCATTGATGTATAATGCCGATGGAGATTTCGAATCTCAAGACATTACCATTTTATATTTCTATCACAACAGATTAGAAGGATATGAGCTCCACAAAGTTGTCTGAAGATAAAGCGCCAGTCGGTGTTCTTGGTGCTGGTAGTTTTGGCTCTGCCATAGGTAACTTATTGGCCGAAAACCAGCACGTTTATATGCTAACGCGAAGTCAAGATGTGGCGGATGCGATTAACACCACCAGAGACAATCGTGGACGGAAAATCCACGAGAACATCACGGCTACTACTAGCATTAAAGATGTAGCGGATAAGTGCAGTTTAATTTATCCGATTCTTCCTTCGGCTGTATTTCGGGAAACCATAAAAATGCTTGCCCCACATCTTACTCCAGAGCATATCTTGATTCACGGAACCAAAGGAGCTGACGTGCAATTACCCCAAGGAGATACCCTAACAGCGGAGTACAAGCTGAATCCCGCAAAGGTTAACACCATGAGTGAGGTTATTTTGCAAGAGACGATTGTACGAAGAGTTGGGTGTTTGGCGGGTCCGAATTTGGCGGG
>JBLIGB010000124.1:0-5086 GCA_047636795.1 Bacteroidia bacterium
GGAGAGTTCTTGAGTGTGTACTCAAACTTGGAAGATGTGAATGTGAAAATGGGAGATAGGCTCACGGTTAAACAGGATATGGGAACGGTTGTAACCAGTCGTGAAGACGGTAAAACCATGCTGCATTTTGAGATATGGAAAGGGGCAACGAAACTCAACCCTGCAAAATGGATCGTGAGTAAAAAATAAATACCTTTGACATATGCTTTTAGGTTCTGTTATACTCGGTTTTTTCGGCCCTCAGGAAATCATTATTGTCCTGGTAATTGTGTTGTTGCTATTTGGTGGCAAGAAAATCCCTGAACTCATGAAAGGTTTGGGAAGTGGAATCAAAGAATTCAAAGACGCATCGAAAGATGTATCGAAGGCCGAAGAGACTGACAAGGTTTCTGAAAAGAAAGACTAAGCTCCGACCGTTTAGTTAAAATGGCGAATATTTCCTCTTATCATCTTGCGTTAAAAGAAGGTACAACTACGGTTCGTAAAACCGTAGAAAAGTTTCTCTCGCGTATTTCAGAAACCAAAGATTTGAACGCTTTTTTGGCAGTTTATGCCGATGAAGCGTTGGAAAGTGCTGATGCCATCGACCAAAAAATTTCCGATGGAAAGGCTGGACGATTGGCCGGAGTGGTTGTCGGGATAAAAGATAATATCTGCTATGAAGGTCATGGAGTGCAAGGCTCAAGCAAGATTCTTGATGGCTTTGAATCGCTTTACAGCGCGACTGCAGTAGAAAAACTTTTGGCAGAAGATGCCATCATTATTGGACGACTTAATTGCGATGAGTTTGCAATGGGTAGTTCTAATGAGAACTCTGCTTTTGGAAATGTGCTGAATCCGTTGGATAAAACGAGAGTCCCTGGAGGTTCTTCGGGTGGTTCGGCTGTGGCGGTTGCTGCAGACTTATGCCATGTTTCCCTAGGTTCTGAAACTGGTGGTTCCGTTCGTCAACCAGCTTCATTTTGCGGACTTGTTGGTGTAAAACCAACGTATGGCCGGGTTTCACGCCATGGATTGTTGGCGTTTGCATCTAGCTTTGATCAGATTAGTCCGTTTGCAAAGAATGTGGAAGATGCCGCTTTAATTACTGAAGTGATTTCTGGAGGTGACGAGTTCGACAGCACTTCGTCCAGCAAGGATGTTCCAGATTTTTCACCAAAACCGCTGGAGAAAAAGAGGTTTGCTTACCTAAAAGATTGCGTGGAGAGCGAAGCCCTTGATTCGACTATTAAGACACGTTTTAAGGAAGTAGTTGAAAAATTGAAAGCAGACGGACATACGGTGGAAGCTGTAGATTTCCCCTTGCTAGACCATCTTATTCCAACCTATTACGTTCTCACAACTGCCGAGGCTTCATCCAACCTTTCTAGGTATGATGGAATGCGCTACGGATACAGAAGTGAGAAAGCGTCCGACCTTGAAAGCACCTATAAGTTATCACGTTCGGAAGGTTTTGGAGCGGAGGTAAAACGTAGAATCATGCTCGGAACGTTTGTTCTTTCTGCTGGTTATTACGATGCTTATTATGGAAAAGCGCAGCGGGTAAGACGTTTACTGAAGAATACGACCGATGCACTGTTCTCAGAATATGATATGATTCTTTCGCCCACAACACCTGATGTGGCGTTCAAATTCGGAGAGAATTCGGAAGACCCGATTAAGATGTATTTGGAAGATATTTTCACCGTGCTAGCTAATTTGGTTGGTATTCCGGCCATTTCTGTACCTATTGGCGATAAAAACGGACTCCCTTTTGGAATTCAGGTTATGGCAAATCAGTTTGAAGAGGCCCAGATGTTTGCTGCAGCTAAGCACATTATTAATCGCTGCTCAGAATAGGAGAAGGTTGCAACTTCCTTCGTATTTGCGACAAATGAAAGTTTGACACCTATACCTCGCATACTTAACGCCTTTTATTGCGTTATACTTGTTCAATAGGGTTTGCCCGTTGGTTAAATGCGTTTGATAAAACCGATACTCAGCTTTTTGATGTTGCTGTTTCTGCTTCCTGCGTGGGGTCAGAATCTCAGCAATTTGCGCACCCGAACTATAGAGGTTACGAGCGATACTATAACGCTTGATACGCTGAGTATTGTGCCTAATGGCTTTAACCTGAAGCTTGATGGAAACCAGTTAGATTCTAGTCAGTATCAACTGGAATGGTATTCTGGAAAGCTAATCTTGGACCAGAACCTGTTGGGGAGATTTGTAGAGGCGAGTTACCGCGTTTTTCCCTCGCTTTATTCGGAAAAGACATTTAATAAGGATCCGTCCTTGATTAGAGATATTCGGGATGTGCCACAAAACCCTTTTAGCTATACAGTTGCTAGTGGAGCTTCCGGCCAATTGTTTAACCTTGGCTCTTTAAGCAGAAGCGGTTCTATTTCTCGTGGCATTACCATTGGAAATAATCAGGATCTGGGAGTGAGTTCGAGCTTGAACCTTAACCTTTCTGGACAAATTACCCCGAAAGTTGGAATTCGAGCTGCAATTACTGACAACAATATTCCTTTTCAGCCCGAAGGAAACACGCAACAATTACAGGATTTTGATCAGATTTATATTCAGCTTTTCACGGACGAGACCGAACTAACAGCTGGTGACTTCCGGTTAGAGCGTCCCAATAGTTATTTCATGAATTTCTTTAAGCGTGCACAAGGAGTGAGCATCAAGCATCGGTTTCCTATTGTGAGAAAAAAAGTGACAGATGAACATCCTGGCTTTTTGGAAGTAAAGGGAAGCGGAGCGCTCTCTCGTGGTAAGTTCAACCGGCAAATTGTTCAAGGTGTGGAAGGAAACCAAGGGCCGTATCGGCTTAGGGGAGCCGAAAACGAATCGTTCATTATTGTGATTGCCGGAACGGAACGTATTTACATTGATGGTCAGTTGATGACCCGCGGTCAGGAAAACGATTACGTAATTGACTATAACACAGGCGAACTCACGTTTACCAGTAAGCGGTTGATTACCAAAGATTCGCGAATCGTTATGGAGTTCCAGTATTCGGAGAGAAATTACTCGCGCTCACTTTTCCATTTCGGGACTGATTTTGAAAAGAATCGATTAAAAGTTCGTTTCAATCTATATTCCGAACAGGACGGAAAAAGTGGATTGGTAAACGGAGATTTGTCTAGCAATCAACTTCAACTATTGCAAGATATTGGCGATAGCGTTGAACTTGCAATCATTCCTGCAGTTGATTCTGTTGGTTTTGAGAATGACCAAGTGCGTTATATGAGAACGGATACGACTGTAAGTGTTGGCGGAATTCCTGTTTTCGTTCCAGAAATTTATGTATACAGCATTGATCCAGATAGCGCCATTTATCAGGTTCGTTTTTCAGATGCTGGACTGGGAAATGGTGATTATGTGCAAATACAAACAACTGCTAATGGGCGTGTATATGAATGGGTTGCACCCGATTCAATTACGGGTGCGTCCAGAGGAAGGTTTGTTCCAGCGCAGCAGATTGTAACGCCAAAAATGAATCAGCTTTTTACGCTGGGTGCTGAATATAAAGTGGCTAAAAATGGAACGGTGGCTGTTGAAGGTGCTATTTCAAACACGGACATCAACCGTTTTTCCAGTGCTGATAATGAAGACAATCTTGGCTATGGAATGAAGGTGAAATATGACCACGTTATTCCCATTGGGGATTCTGCCAAATGGTCAATAAAAACGGGTGTTGAGTTCGAACATTTGGATGAGGATTTCAGACCAATAGAACGTTTTAGAACGGTGGAATTTGAGCGGGATTGGAATATTGATCAGAACGTATTTACGAATCAATACATCTCAGCAGCTAAGCTTGGTTTTACTAGAAAGAATATTGCAGACGTTGAATACACATTCCGGTCATTTGTAAATGAAACGCAATTTGAAGCGTATCAAAATGCACTTGCTGCTAAAGTGACACACAAGGGCTTCAATTTCGACTTGAACGGAAGTCACATTTTCTCAAACGGAAAGGATTTGAATAATCGCTTTGGCCGGTTTCAGACTGGAGTGCAGCAAAAATTTAAATGGTTTTGGGTTGGAGCAACCAACATTTTTGAGGACAACCGATTCTTTACTTCAGGCACCGATTCGCTGACAAATTTTAGTTATCAATGGAATGATGCCAAGGTTTACATCAAAAGTCCTGATACATGGAAGAACCGTTTTTCAGTGTTCTATCAAAGAAGAGATGACTTATTACCGGGCGATAACCAGCTCAAATATTCCAGTCTTGGCGAAAGTGCAGGTTTGACGGGTGAGTTGGCTAAAAACCCAAACAGTGTTTTTAAAGCCACCATTACTTACAGAAGGCTGGTTGTAAAAGATACGTTGCTTAGCAATAATCGTCCTGATAATACACTGGTAAATCGGTTGGAATATAACCTCAAGGTTTTAAAAGGTTCGATTACTTCATCTACGTTTTACGAAGTTGGTTCTGGCTTGGAGAGTAGGCGGGAGTTTGTCTACGTAGAAGTTCCGCCTGGACAAGGGGCTTACAGTTGGCTTGATCAGAATGATAATGGCGTAAAGGAGATTAATGAGTACGTCCAATCCGTATTTCAGGATACGGCCAGATACATACGTGTTTTTACGCCAACAAATGATTTTACGAAGGTTTATACCACACAGTTTAATGAGGTGATAAACATAAACCCACGTGTTGTTTGGGGTGGAGAAAAGGGTTTTAAGAAGTTCGTTTCACGGTTTTCTAACCAGTTGGTTTATCGTATTGACCGTAAAACTCAACGTGATAATCTGCTGGCGGCATTTGATCCTTTTTTTAGTACCGTTTCCGATAGTACGTTGGTTACACTCGCATCTTCGCTTAGGAACACGTTTTTCTTCAATCGGAGTAGTTCCAAAATTGGTGCAGATTATACCTATGCGCAAAATAGGAGCAAAGTTTTTCTAGCTAACGGGTTTGAGACACGTAGCAATCGCTCTCACCGACTAAAAGTGCGGTGGAATTTCACTAAAATTCTCACACTAAATGCCGTTGGTGAATTTGGTTGGCGAATAACCGACTCGTTTTTTGACAACAATAAACTGGATATTCAATACTACGAGATTGAGCCGCAGTTGGTCTTCC
>JBLIGB010000125.1:0-5084 GCA_047636795.1 Bacteroidia bacterium
ACTTTGCTGGTGAATACGTAAAAGCAGAATATTATTCTGAGGAGGAGATTGCCGCAGAAACTAAGAAGCAGAGAAGAGACAATTACTTGTCGGTTGATGAGCGAATTGCCATCAAACTAAAGGAAGAAAATAAGGCGTTTAGAGTTGAGCGATATGTGCACAGTTATCCGCATTGCTGGAGAACAGACAAGCCTATTCTTTACTATCCGCTTGATTCTTGGTTTGTGCGTACAACGGATTCAAAAGACCGTTTAATTGAACTCAACAAAACCATTAACTGGAAACCAGAAAGTACGGGTACTGGACGTTTTGGTAATTGGTTGGAAAACCTACAAGACTGGAACTTATCTCGTTCTCGTTTTTGGGGAATTCCATTACCAATTTGGTCTACAGAAGATAAGACAGAACGCAAATGCATTGGTTCTGCAGAGGAACTAAAAGCGGAATGTGAAAAAGCTATTTCTGCTGGTTTGATGGATAAAAACCCGCTGGCTGATTTCGCGCCAGGAAACATGGACAAATCGAACTACGAGGGGTTTGATATGCATCGTCCGTACATGGATGATGTGGTTTTGGTTTCGGAAAGTGGCCAACCAATGAATCGGGAAGCAGATTTGATTGACGTTTGGTTTGATTCTGGTGCCATGCCTTACGCACAACTTCATTATCCGTTTGAGAACAAAGAACTGATTGACGAAAAGAAAAACTACCCAGCTGATTTTATTGCTGAGGGAGTGGATCAAACGCGTGGTTGGTTCTTCACGCTTCATGCCATCGGAACTATGTGTTTCGATTCTGTAGCGTACAAGAATGTTGTTTCCAACGGCCTTGTTCTCGATAAGCAAGGGCAGAAAATGTCTAAGCGTTTGGGGAATTCAGTTGACGCTTTTGAGACCATTAAAAAGTATGGCCCAGATGCTACTCGTTGGTACATGACTACTAACGCTGAGCCATGGGACAACCTGAAGTTTGATGCTGATGGAATTGCCGAGTCGCAACGTAAATTCTTCGGTACACTTTATAATACCTATGGTTTCTATGCGCTTTACGCCAACATTGATAGCTACGATTACAGCGATGCGGAGGTTCCGTTAGAAAACCGTCCAGAAATTGACCGTTGGGTAATGTCTAAACTCAACTCGCTTATTGCGGAGGTTGATGAGCATTACATGGAGTTTGAGCCGAAGAAGGCGGGCCGCGCCATTCAGGAGTTTGTGAACGAAAACCTGAGTAACTGGTACGTTCGTTTATGCCGAAGAAGATTCTGGAAAGGAGAACCTTCTCCAGATAAATCAGCTGCTTATCAAACGCTTTACACGTGTTTGGAAACGGTTTCAAAGTTGATGAGCCCAATTGCACCATTTTATTCGGATAAGCTGTTTGGGGATTTGAATTCTGTAACTGGTAGAGATAAATCAGAATCGGTGCATTTATCCGAAATGCCGGTGGCAGATAAAGATGCCATTGATATCGACCTCGAGGAAAGAATGGCGATTGCTCAGAAAGCAACTTCGTTAATTCTAAGTATTCGCAAGAAAGAAAAGCATCGTGTTCGTCAGCCGTTGGCTAAGGTTATGATTCCAATTTTGGATGAGAAATTCGAGCGCCAGCTGAAGTCTGTTGAAGGGTTGATTCTTTCTGAAGTAAACGTGAAAGAACTCGAATACTTGAAAGAAACGGCTGGCATAATTGAGAAAAGCATCAAAGCCAATTTCAAAACTTTGGGCCCTAAATATGGTAAGCAGATGAAGCAGATCGCTGGAGCGATTAGTCAAATGAACCAAACTGACATTTCAGCGTTTGAATCGGCTGGAATGTATGTCCTGAGTATCGATGGCGGAACCGTAACCATTTCTCTTGAAGATGCAGACATCATGTCTAAGGACATTCCTGGATGGGCAGTTGCATCTGAAGCTGGCATTACGGTTGCGTTGGATTTGACCTTAACTGATGAATTGGAAGAAGAAGGTTTGGCGAGAGAACTAGTTAATCGTATTCAGAACTTGAGAAAAGACAAAGGATTGGAGGTTACGGACCGTATAAATCTGACCATCTTAAATCAAGCAAACATTAACAAGGCAGTAACTAACAATCTTAAATATATTTGCGATGAAACGTTGGCTGAGAATTTAGAGCTCGTTTCAATTTTAGATTCACCAGAATCGGTAGAAGTTGAGCTGGTTGGTGACCTGAAAACGTGGATAAATATCACTATATTGAATTAAACACCATTACCATGTCAGACAAGACAAAATATTCAAAAGACGAACTAGAAGACTTCAACGAGATTATCAAGGAGAAGCTAGATACAGCAAAAGAAGACCTCCAGTTGTTATTAGATCAAATTTCTCACAAGGACGATCACGGAACCGAGGATACTTCACCAACATTCAAGTTAATGGATGAGGGGTCGGACGTACTCTCTAAAGAGGAAATAAATCAATTGGCTGCACGCCAACAAAAGTTTGTACAGAGCTTAGAAAATGCGCTGATTCGTATCAAGAATGGAACTTATGGGGTTTGCAGAGTTACAGGTAAATTAATTCCTAAAGAGCGGCTTAGGATTGTTCCTCATGCAACGTTGAGTATTGAGGCAAAGAACGCCCAAGGGTAATTTTCGCGGAATTGGTGAATATTCAGAGTCCGAATTAATGGACCTCCCTTATTTTTCACTCGATTGAAAAAATCTTTTGCAATCATATTAGCCGTTTTGGCAATTGATCAAATCTCTAAGGTTTGGGTTAAAACGACTATGACTCTTGGTCAAGAGCATCATATCACGGATTGGTTTATTCTTCATTTCACTGAAAACGTAGGAATGGCTTTCGGCATGGAGTTCGGAGGCGAGATGGGCAAATTAGCACTTAGCGTTTTCCGAATCATGGCTGTGCTGGCAATTGGTTGGTACTTGTACAGCGTGACAAAAAATGGAGCGGAGAATATTGTGATTGTGGCTATTTCACTGGTTTTCGCTGGGGCTCTTGGCAATATCATTGATAGCACGCTATATGGAATCATTTTCAACGATAGCTACGGGCACGTAGCAACCTTATTTCCAGAAGAAGGTGGTTATTCCAGGCTGCTGCACGGAAGAGTCGTTGACATGCTTTATTTTCCGCTTATAGAAGGAACATTTCCGTCTTGGGTGCCATTTTGGGGAGATAAACACTTTCTGTTTTTCAACGCCATCTTTAACGTTGCAGATTCAGCCATTACAATAGGAATGGCGCTAGTAATTCTATTCCAAAAGAAGTTTCTTTCCGAGAGCTAGGTCAGCTTTGACCTAAATGGTGGGTTTCTAAAAACCCTAAACGACTTCTTCCTGCCGAAGGAAGTAGATGTACGTTAAGAGCACAGCCGCAAATAAGATACTGGTGATTATCATCGTTGTCGATTACTATTAGACAAGATTAGCCCTTAACAAGACACTTTCGACAATCTAATATTGCGACTTGTTAACGGGCAATGTTTATAATGTCAAGTAATTACTAGCCTAAACGGCTTATCATCTTGATTACAAGAAGAACCATAACTGTTAGAATTACACCTAGAAGAAACCTGAAGGAGCCAGTAAAAAGGTCTGGTCGTTGTCTTATGTCGTCCTTATATGCGTAGATAATGCCGATGATGAATACTACGGCAAAGACACCCGCAAATATCCAGTGACCAGTGGTTACACTTTCCATTTGCGCTTAATGGTTAGGGAATTATAAGTTCTTATAAAGGCTTAGTCTTCGCTTGTGACAGCGGCAGAAAGATATTCTCTGTTCATACGCGCTATGTTTTCAAGCGAAATTCCTTTTGGACATTCAACTTCACAAGCGCCAGTATTGCTGCAGTTTCCGAATCCTTCTTCGTCCATCTGCTTAACCATATTTAACACCCGTCTCTTGGCTTCAACTTTTCCTTGTGGAAGTAGTGAGAACTGAGAAACCTTGGCCGATACAAAAAGCATGGCAGATGAGTTCTTACAGGAAGCTACACACGCACCACAACCGATACATGTTGCTGCATCAAATGCTTTATCGGCATCGGCCTTAGGAATTGGCAAAGCGTTAGCGTCTTGCGTGTTTCCAGATGTGTTTACAGAAACATAACCACCAGCTTGCTGAATGCGGTCGAAAGCGCTTCTATCAACTATTAGGTCTTTAATAACTGGAAATGCAGCAGCTCTGAAAGGTTCAATATAGATAGTCTCGCCATCCTTGAACGAGCGCATGTGCAATTGGCAGGTAGTAACAAGTCGACCAGGTCCATGAGCTTCTCCGTTGATGTACAACGAACAAGACCCACAAATTCCTTCACGACAATCGTGATCGAAGGCAATCGGATTCTTCCCTCCCTCGATTAAGTCGTTATTGGCCATATCAAGCATCTCCAAGAAGGATGAGTTGGGCGAAACTTCTTTAATTCCGTATGTTTCTATCGATCCTTTTGCTTTTCCGTCTTTCTGTCTCCAGACTTTGAGTGTCAAATTCATGTCTCTCGGATTTGTTATTTATAACTACGCTGTTTCAATTCGATATCGTTAAACTCCAGCTCTTCTTTGTGAAGTTTCGATTCGCTTGGATTTCCTGTCCATTCCCAAGCAGATACGAATGCATAGTTCTTATCGTCACGCTTGGCTTCTCCTTTTTGCTCACCGTCTAGTTCTACAGACTCTTCACGGAAGTGGCCTCCACAGCTTTCGTTTCTTTCCAAAGCATCTTTTGCGAAAAGCTCTCCCAATTCTATGAAATCAGCTACTCGACCTGCCTTCTCCAACTCAGAGTTCATCTCATTAACTCCCCCAGGGATACGAACATCTGCCCAGAATTCCTCGCGGATTTTCTTAATCTCCGCCATCGCTTCGTTTAAGCCTTCGGTATTTCGTGCCATTCCAACCTTATTCCACATGATTTTTCCCAATCGTTTGTGAAAATGGTCTACCGACTTGGTTCCCTTGATACTGACGAGCTTCTCTAACCGTTCTTTAACGTCCTTTTCTGCAGCCTCAAACTCTGGGGTATCTGTCGGTATTTTACCTGTGCTAATCTCGTGCGCCAAATAATCTCCAACGGTATAAGGAAGAACGAAATATCCGT
>JBLIGB010000126.1:0-5078 GCA_047636795.1 Bacteroidia bacterium
ATTTATTGGTAAACGCCATAATTGATGATGCAGTAGAACAGGGCAGAGGTGGATTGGGAATTCCAATGTTGTTTTCGAGCGGAAATGATGGGATTACAGACACGATTCCAATTTGGCCAGCTCGATATGAAAGAACCATTGCTGTAGGAGCAACGAGTATGTGCGATGAGCATAAAACTCAAACCTCTTGCGATGGAGAAACTTGGTGGGCTGGTAATTGGGGGGAAGGCTTGGATGTGAGCGCCCCCGGAGTTCGAGTTGCAACCATTGATATGCTTGGAGCCAATGGTTTTCACGCTACGCAATACTACGATAGCTTTAATGGCACATCAGCGGCATGTCCGAATGCAGCGGGTGTAATGGGGTTGATGCTTTCGCTGACACCAACGTTGCCAGAATGGTTGGCGAGAAAAGTACTGAGGACCACCAGTGACAAGGTTGGCGGATACGATTATTCTACTTGGAAGGAAGCAGGGACTTGGTCTGAGGAATTAGGCTATGGACGCATCAATGCGTACAACGCGGTTTCTTACGGGGCTTCATCTATTGAAGAATACAGAACAGAAAAGAATTTTCAAGTGGAAACCCACATTGGTTACCACTTGCTGAGAAGGAACGACAACACGCAAATTGATTGGCAGCTAATCGATATCAGCGGACGAATAGTACGTACTGGAAACGATGTAAGTACGATTAGAATCAATCACAACGGGCTCAGCAATGGAATTTACGCCCTGAGTTTGAAAAGCGAGAAACTACAGGAAACGATAAAGCTGTTAATTCCTTAGAACAAACCGTTAATCTCGGCATCAATTTGGTTGATAATCTTACCGAGATCTTCTGGGTTTTCAGGGAAGTTGTTTTCATCTACTTCAACAATCAAAACTTTGCCCTTGTCGTAATCACTAATCCAAGCTTCATAGCGCTCGTTTAGTCTTTTCAGGTAGTCCAGACGGATTGTTTCTTCATAAGCACGTCCACGCTTCTGAATCTGATTAACCAACGTAGGAATGGAAGCACGCAGATAAATCATCAAATCTGGCGGCCCAACAAACTCATTCATTAATTCAAACAGCGACTGATAATTATCGAAATCGCGGCTTGTCATTAAACCCATAGCGTGCAGGTTGGGAGCGAAAATGTGTGCATCTTCAAAAATCGTTCTATCCTGAATAACCGTCTTATTCCCGCTCTTGATCTTCATCACTTGACGAAATCGGGAGTTAAGGAAGTATACCTGCAAGTTGAAAGACCAACGCTGCATTTCCTCGTAGAAATCGTTTAAATAGGGGTTGTCGTCAGCGGCTTCGTATTGTGCTTCCCACTTATAGTGTTTAGAAAGAAGTCGCGTAAGGGTAGTTTTTCCCGCACCGATATTACCGGCTATTGCAATGTGCTTTGGTTGTGACATATATGGTCAAAAATAGCAATAGAAAGGGTGCGCCCAAATGAAAAAAGACGAGTTACCTCAATGATTTTTTACAAAGATGAAATTACCGCGGTTTACGCCCCTTCCTGTTTTGATTACTCCACGTTCGGCCAATACTCACGCCAGCATGGGGCAGAAAATAGGGCTTATTATCAAAAACATCCAATCCAATAATTGGGGTAAAAGCTACGCGAAGAAAAAAGGATTCTCCCCATTCATTGGGTTTGGCATGAAATCGCCATCCAACCGAAGGCGCTAAGAAAATACGTGTTGGCGGATCGGTTAGATAAAATCCGTCCCCAAAACCTATGCCTGGCGAAAAATCCATCCTAAAAAGGGCTACAATACCAGCCTCTATTCGATGTTTTTTTTCACCCCAAGTTAGATTTACTCCAACGGGAAAGTGCAGCAGTTTATCTGCCGCTCCAAAAGGAATATACTCTAGGCCAACTCTTGCAAACACACCAAGTTGGCTCCTATGCAGAATAAGTCGCTCGTAGTTAATGCTGTAGTAGTAGCCTGCTCCTCCTAGCTCTAGATAAAGCACATGATTATTGGTTCCTTTTTGGTTGCCAACAAATAACTTCTGTGCAAATGTGTCGTTTGTCCCGAGAAGAAAAAAGGAGAGGCAAAAAAATAATGCTGGGTAAAACCTAGCTCGCTGCAGCGGTCTCATTAATTCCAATAAGCTTAATGGCAGATGCAACAATATCATCTTTGTAGTATCCACATTCGAGATGCAGTTCTTTTTGTGAGCCATGATCTACAAAACGATCTGGGATTCCCAAGCGCTGCACTTGAGCAAAGTAACCATTATCCGACATGAATTCAATGATGGCGCTTCCGAAACCGCCCGTTAGGCACCCGTCTTCAATGGTTATGATTTTGTTGAATTTCTTAAACACTTCATGAAGCATTTGCGCATCTAGTGGCTTGGCAAAACGTAAATCGTAATGAGCAGCAGAGATTCCTTTAGAATCTAACTCCTCTGTAGCTTCAACTGCATAATTTCCTACGTGTCCTAAGCTAAGAATGGCTACATCGTTTCCATCACAGACTTTACGTCCCGTCCCGACTTCAATTTCTTTAAAATCAGTTTTCCAATCAGACATAACACCTGTTCCTCTCGGGTAGCGGATAGACCAAACACCTTTGTCTTTGAGTTGAGCTGTGTACATCAGATTTCGCAATTCCTCCTCATTCATAGGAGAAGCAACCTTGATGTTTGGAATACATCGCATGAAAGCAATGTCATAAGCGCCATGGTGCGTAGCTCCATCTGCTCCAACCACACCGCCTCTGTCCAAACAGAAAACTACATTCAGGTTTTGTATGGCCACATCGTGTATTACTTGATCGTAAGCGCGCTGTATAAATGTGGAATATATGTTGCAGAACGGAACCAAACCTTGCGTAGCCATTCCGGCCGAGAAGGTTACCGCATGTTGCTCGGCAATTCCCACATCAAATGCTCGATCTGGCATGGCCTTCATCATAATATTAAGCGAACAACCAGACGGCATTGCTGGCGTAACGCCTACAACTTTGTCGTTTTTTTTTGCTAATTCCACCATGGTGTGCCCGAAAACATCCTGATATTTTGGTGGCTGTGACTCTTCAGGTTTTACAACCTTGATTTCACCAGTGTCCTTATTAAATAATCCGGGAGCGTGCCATTTGGTAGAGTCTCCATCTTCGGATGGCTTGAAGCCTTTGCCTTTTGTAGTCAGACAATGAAGAATCTTTGGCCCTGGAATATCCTTTAAATCCTGCATAACCTGAACCATGTGGTTCACATCATGCCCATCAATTGGGCCGAAATAACGGAAGTTCAACGATTCAAAAAGATTGCTCTGTTTAAGAAGTGCACTCTTAATTCCATTCTCAATTTTGGAAGCGATTTCCTGTGCATTTGGACCAAATTTGCTTACAACTCCAAGTAAGTTCCAAACCTCATCTCTTACCTTATTGTAGGTGGGAGAAGTAGTTATGTCTGTTAAATATTCTTTAAGTGCACCTACATTCGGATCGATGCTCATGCAGTTGTCGTTGAGCACAACAAGCAAATTTGTGTTTTCTACACCCGCATGATTTAGTCCTTCAAAGGCGATTCCACCCGTCATTGCTCCATCGCCAATTACGGCAATGTGCTGCTTCTTGTCGTCTCCTTTATGTCTAGAACCAACGGCCATTCCCAGTGCAGCCGAAATGGAGGTACTGGAATGTCCCACTCCGAAAGTATCATACTCGCTTTCCGTACGTTTTGGGAAACCACTGAGGCCCTTGTATTTCCTATTCGTATGGAATAAATCTCTACGCCCCGTGATAATTTTGTGTCCGTAAGCCTGATGGCCTACATCCCAAACTAATTGATCAGAAGGTGTATTGAATACATAGTGGATAGCAGTGGTCATTTCAACAACTCCGAGGCTAGCACTGAAATGCCCCCCATTTATAGAAACAACATCTACGATGTATTGCCTCAGCTCTTCACAAAACTGCTCAAGCTGCTCTTCTTTTAACAGTCTCAGATCAGCCGGAAGGTTAACCTTAGACAATAATTTACCCGGAGTATATTTCTGCTCTTGCATTTAAGCTTCAAACATTTGAGGTGCAAAGATAGCCAAATCGTATAATTTGTAAAACAAACAAATGCCAACTAATCGACATTTAGTTTTCAAACAGTTAGGCAATGGCAATTGTTGCGATGTATAGCTTACTTGCCCCTGCCCTCAGAATAGTATTTCCGGCTGCTTCCAAAGTGGAACCAGTGGTAATTACGTCATCCACGAGAAGCACGTTCTTGCCTTTGACAGAATCAATATTAGATAGTTCGAACACTTGATTTACGTTTTCAGTACGAGCAAATCTCGATTTTCGAGTTTGACTTTCTGAAGCCAAGATTCGCTTCAAAGCATGATTTCTCACTTTCACATCAATAACTTCGCCCATGCCATCGGCTATATAAGCACTTTGGTTATAACCACGCCTCATTTCTTTGGAAATATGAAGAGGAATCGGAATGACTACATCCACATCGGAAAACCAATTTTTCTCCTGCAAAATTTGAGCAAATGCTTTTCCGAGTTCAAATCCAATTCCAGATTTCCCCTCGTACTTAAACCGATGTAGTAGGTTTTGAACTTTAGACTCTTTCACGAAATGTAAAAAAGCGCACGCAGAAGTGACATTAAGTTTACCCCAAAACAGCTTTTCCACCGGGTTTGTAGGGTAGTCCCAGTAATAAGTTTTAGGCAGTCCGGTTAAGCAAATTAGACACAAGTTTTGCTCATGTGTCATTAAGTGTACACCACAGCCTCCGCATGTTCTAGGATAAAACAACCCTATGACATCGTTTACTATGGAAAACCGACCAGTGAATAAATGTTGCAAAGCCTCAAACCCTTGTTACAACTGAGTTTCTAGTCAGTCTAAATTCATAATTTCACCACTTAACCCATAACCAACAATGGAAGACAAAGAAAAAACCCAGAGTAATCGCGTATTTCTCATCCTCGCAGTTATTCTATTGCTTTTATCTGGTGTTTTAGGCTGGCAATTGTTTGAACAAAAAGCCGCCAATGACCAGCTAGCTGCTGAAAAGGTACAACTTACCGCTGAGAAGGATGGATTGACCGCAGAGTTGGAC
>JBLIGB010000127.1:0-5071 GCA_047636795.1 Bacteroidia bacterium
GTTTCCACCTCAAAATCCTTTTCCTGTAAGAAAAGCAAGTGCGGTTTTAGCAAATCAATCTCATCATCAGCCCAAAGTATCCTCAATTTATCCATCTTATATTTCGTTTTTGTTGGGGGTTTCCCATTCCTACATATGCTGCGCAAATTCCGTATTGGGGTCTGGCTATTTGCTGTATCCTTTTCTTTTCAATTTCAATGCCTGCGGTTCTCGAAGCCCGAGGAGTGAAAAGAAAAGGATACCGCTTCTATCCCTAACTCACGCTCCGAGCCAAGTTCAGCAGCTATTCCGCTACATCACAATTCCCGGAGCCAATAACTAAATTCGCGCCTTGGCAATTGCCAAATTTAGTACTCTTAACGGGCGACATGGGAATAAAGTATAACAAGCGGAAGATATTCAACGACCCAGTTTACGGGTTCATAACAGTTCCGTATCCCATCGTATTCGACATTATCGAACATCCGTTTTTTCAGCGCTTGCGCAGGATTAAACAGCTAGGGTTAACACACTTAGTATATCCTGGGGCACTGCACACGCGATTCCACCACACTTTGGGGGCCATGCATCTTATGCAGTTGGCTATTGAAGAACTTCGAGCCAAAGGTTATGATATTACCGAAAGCGAAGCCGAAGGTGTTACACTTGCCATTTTAATGCATGATATTGGTCACGGACCATTTTCGCATGCTTTGGAACACAGTATTGTTTCAGGCGTAACACACGAAGATATTTCTGCTTTGTTCATGGAACGTTTGAACTCAGAATTCAACGGAAAACTCGATACAGCTATTTCCATATTCAACGATAATTATGCAAAACGTTTTCTCCATCAACTAGTTAGCAGCCAGTTAGATATGGATCGGTTGGACTACCTCAAACGCGATAGTTTTTTTACAGGCGTGTCAGAAGGAATTGTTGGTTCGGACCGAATAATTAAAATGCTGCACGTAATAGATGATGAGCTTGCTGTAGAAAGTAAAGGCATTTATTCCATCGAGAAATTTATTGTCGCTCGAAGAATTATGTACTGGCAGGTTTACTTGCACAAGACCGTTCTTTCGGCAGAAAACCTCCTTATTCGAATCCTTAAACGCGCAAAAGAATTGGCAGAAAGTGGCGAAGAACTTTTTGCTACACCTGCCTTTAATGTCTTTTTAAAAGGAAAAATAACCCGTACTAGTTTTGAGCAAAAACCAGAAATACTGGAGCAATTTGCTGAATTGGACGACTTCGATGTTCTCACTTCTATCAAGGTTTGGAAGCATCATTCAGACTTTGTTCTATCCAAGCTTTCCAGTTTTTTGGTAGACAGAAAACTGCTTAAAGTCAAAATATTTGACGAAGCGGTTTCTAAGCAATATTTGGTTGATTTAAGAACAAAACTAGCAGCCGATTGGAATATTTCAATTGAGGAAGCGGCCTATTTCATTTTCACGGACACCATTGCTAATAGTGCTTACAGCTTAAAGCAAGACAGAATTAACATTCTCTTTAAAAATGGAGAAGTGAAGGATTTAACCGAGGCCGCGGATACACTTAGTTTAAGCGTACTTTCAAAAGCCGTTGAAAAACACTTTCTTTGCCTACCTGCCCATTTAACGAATCAAATCTAAACCTGTATTCCAATAGGTAAAACTCTACTTTAAACAGGTTCATTAAATTTTACTTTTATGCGGATGATTTTAACCGCTGGTGTTATTGCTGATATTATAGGTGGCAGTGTTGATGGAGACCCTCAGGTACAAGTTAGTACCGTGAGTCCTATTGAGAGCGGTTTTAAAGGCGCGTTGTCGTTTCTGGCAAACCCTAAATACAATGAGTTTATTCTTACAACTAAGGCCTCAGTCGTTATTGTCAAAGACGATTTTAAGCCTGATTTTGAAGTTAAGCCAACGTTAATTCGCGTGGTTGACCCATACTCATGTTTTGCACTTCTACTGCAAAAGTATGATGAGATGAACCGCCCTAAACCAGGAATCCATCCTTCAGCCATTATTTCAGATTCTGCTACAATCGGTAAAAATGTGACTATTTCTGCTGGAGTGGTGATTGAGGAAAATGCAATTGTTGGCGATGATTCCATTATTAGTGCTCAGGTGGTTTTAGAAAAAAACACCAAACTCGGTAATGGATGCAAGCTGCATGCTGGTTCTAGAGTATTACATGATTGTGTCCTTGGAAATAATTGTACGCTTCATGCCGGTGTAACTATTGGAAGCGATGGTTTCGGCTTTGCGCCATCGGATACGGCCTACAGCAAAATTCCACAAGTTGGAAATGTGGTTTTGGAAGATGATGTGGAGATTGGTTCCAATTCAACCATCGATCGTGCAACAATGGGTTCAACTATTATCCGAAAAGGAGTGAAGTTGGATAATCTGATTCAGATTGCCCATAACGTAGAAATTGGAGAACATACGGTAATTGCTGCTCAAACAGGAGTTGCAGGTTCAACGAAGATTGGAAAAAGCTGCATGATAGGTGGTCAAGTAGGTATCATCGGTCATTTGAAAATTGGCGATAATGTGAAGATTGCGGCACAAAGCGGTGTTGGGAATAACCTTCCTGATAATTCCATCGTTCAGGGATCGCCAGCATTTGAAGTGGGAAACTACCGAAGGTCGTATGTGTCTTTCAGGCGATTGCCGGAAACCTTGCGTGCTATTGAAACGAAATTGAGAAGTCTTTAGATGAGTTTGAAACAAAAGACGGTAGCTGCCGAATGTGGCGTAAGTGGAGTAGGGTTGCACACAGGTGCAATGGTCAATGTCACATTTAAACCTTCTGAAGATAAACAGATTGTTTTCGTAAGAACAGATCTTCAAAATGCTGAGATTAAAGCAATCTCAGCAAACATTACAAGTACAAAACGAGGAACAACCATCGGTGTTGGTGATGCAACGGTAAGCACCATCGAGCATGTGATGGCGACTTTGTCTGCTCTGGAAATTAGTAGTCTAGTTATTGAAATTGATGGCCCAGAATGCCCAATTCTTGATGGCAGTTCAAAAGAACTTTATGCCATACTGAAAAAGGTAGGCTCCAAGGAGTTGGAAGGCAATCAAGATGTATTGACTATTGATTCAAATATTGAATTCATTGATGAAGAAACAGGAGCTGAGTATTTGATTGTTCCTTCAGATTCGCCTCGGTTTACGGTGATGATAGATTACGGAAGCAAGGTACTGCCTCCGCAGCATGCGGTTATGAAAAGCTTTGCTGATTTTGAAAAGGAGATTGCTCCGAATAGAACTTTCTGTTTTTTACATGAGTTGGAATTATTGCTGGAGCACAACCTTATTAAAGGTGGTGGTTTAGACAATGCAATTGTCTTTGTGGAGCATCCGATGGATGATGATAAGCAAGCAAAATTGACAAAGCAATTCAATCAATCTGATATTTGCGCTACACAATCTGGAACGCTCAACAACACAGAACTTCGTTTTGTGAATGAGCCAGCGCGCCACAAACTGCTAGATCTTATCGGTGATTTGGTTTTGGTAAATGCACGTATCAACGGACACATTATCGCCACAAAACCGGGGCATGGAAGTAATTCTCGCTTCGGAAAATTCCTTACTGGACTGGTGAAGGAAAACCGCAAACAGAAAGCTCCTAAGATTGATTTTAACGCTGCTCCATTATTAGATGTGAACGGAATTATGGCAAAACTGCCTCATCGTCCACCATTCCTGTTCATTGATAAGATTTATGAGCTGAGCGAAACGCACGTAATAGGAGTGAAGAACGTGACCATGAACGAATATTATTTCGATGGTCATTTTCCGGGAGCGCCCGTTATGCCTGGAGTTTTACAGATTGAAGCTATGGCGCAGGTTGGAGGAATCCTTGTTTTAAGCACCGTTCCAGATCCAGAAAATTATCTCACTTACTTTTTGAAAATTGATGGTGTCAAGTTCAGAAAAATGGTATTTCCAGGAGATACGATTGTATTCAAATTAGACTTAGTAAGCCCAATTCGCAGAGGATTGTGCCATATGAAAGGGATAGCTTATGTAGGCAACGACCCCGTGATGGAAGCCGAGATGGTGGCACAAATTGTAAAAAGAGAGACTGAATGAACCAACCCTTATCCTTCGTACACCCACAGGCTAAAATTGCCGATAATGTGGTTATTGAACCTTTCGTAACCATCCACAAGAATGTGGAAATCGGGCAAGGTTGCTGGATTGGTTCAAACGTTACTATTATGGAAGGTGCTAGAATTGGTAAGAACTGCCGAATCTTCCCTGGCGCAGTCATTTCTGCCATTCCGCAAGATTTGAAGTTTGATGGTGAAGAATCGCTTGTGGAAATAGGTGACAACGTTACTATTCGTGAATGTGTCACTATTAATAGAGGTACAAAAGCGAGTGGGAAAACTGAGGTAGGAAGCAACTCCATGATAATGGCATATGTGCATGTTGCGCATGATTGTGTGATTGGAAAAGGCGTGATTTTAGCCAATGCTTGTACGCTTGCCGGACATATCGTTATTGGAGATTATGCCATTATTGGTGGTATGACAGCGTTGCATCAGTTTGTTAGAATTGGAGCGCATGCTATTGTTTCTGGAGGTGCGTTGGTTGGAAAGGATGTTCCGCCATACAGTAAGGCTGCACGCTATCCATTGAGCTATTCAGGAGTGAACAGCGTAGGTATGAAACGCAGAGGCTTCTCTATGGAGAAGGCTCGTGAGATTCAGGAGATTTATCGTGTGCTGTTCCTCAAGCATTACAATGTAACACAAGCACTTTCTCAATTAGAAGCAGAGTTTCCAGTAACAGACGAACGAGATGAGATTATTGATTTCGTTCGTGAATCCAAACGTGGGATTATGAAAGGATATCAATTCCTCAACGGAAACGGTTCTAAATAAGCATGTATTCCGCTCAGATTTCTTTGCAGGACGTAGGGAAAAAGTATAACTATGAGTGGGTTTTCCGAGGTGTGAATCACACTTTTCAGCAAAATGAACATACGGTAATCCGGGGAGGCAATGGCTCTGGGAAATCAACCTTGCTTCAAGTTGTTTTAGGAAGTACAGTTGCTTCGGAAGGAGAGCTTA
>JBLIGB010000128.1:0-5069 GCA_047636795.1 Bacteroidia bacterium
TTTTTATTCAACCGGTTTCTCTTCAGCACCAACCCCGTTTCTTCCATTTATTGGAAAGGAACATTCCGCTCAATACGCAATCATCACTACCAATTCAGGTTTATAATCCACATTTCGACAAGCTCACACGATATGGGAGCCATTTTTGGCGCTGTAAAGTTGAGAAACCCTAGCTATGGGCCTGTCCATCGTTACAGATGCTCCCGGAGCAATAATTCTTCCTGCAATCTGCCAGAGCATTCGCCAAGGTGCTGCTCCTAAAAACAAAGGCTCAAACAAGCGTTTGTGATTCAGTACAGACAATCAGTTTAACTGCTTTCCAAGCATCTCGTGCATACTTATGGAGCCATTTATTCTCCACTTTGTAAAATGTACGCGCGAACAAATTAATACTAGAAAGAGCTAACAAATTGGCTATTCAATCAATGTGCAGATTGCAAATATGTGTTAGCTAATAACGCAGTCTGGCTACATTGTATTAATCTTTTGTCCCCTCTACAAACTTGCTTTACTAGCTTTGATTAATAGAGTTGGTAAAGAAAGATATAGCATTAGCCTTTGGTAGAGTTACACTCGAAGATGAGGGTATACTTAGGTTTATCGCGGAGCCTAGTCTTCAGACCATTAGCCTTTCTCAACTAAAAGAACTATTACATGTTTTTATTGAAATTACCGAAGGAAAACCACGTCCGTTTTTTTCGGATAATACGAATATGAAGACCCTAGGCCACCAAAAACGAAAATACATTGGCGATAACCTGCATTTGTTTGCCGTTGCTTCTGCAGCAAAAGAGAATTCAACTACGGTCCGATTTATAGGAAATGCCATAAACCACCTTTTCACGCCCAAAGTGCCCATGCGTATGTTCAAGTCTGAAGATACGGCTATTGAGTGGCTAAAAACCTTTTGAATAAGAAAGGCCCACCGAATGGCAAGCCTTTCATTCTTCACTCATATCAACTAATCAAACTGTCTCCTCTGCTTTAGGCTGGTTTCTAAAAACCACCTTCTGGTCAAAACAATCCAATATGATGACACCGTCTTTATCCACTTTCCCAGCGAGAATTTGCTTAGAAAGTTCGTTCAGTACTTCGCGTTGAATCACACGCTTCAACGGTCGAGCGCCAAACTGAGGATCGTAACCCAATTGTGCTAACCATTCTACACACTCATCTGTAAATTGGAGCTCAATTCCATTCTTTTCCAACTGTTTAGCCAGCAATTGAAGTTGAAGTTTTGTGATGCTTGCTATATCGTCTCGCGTAAGCGGTGTGAACATAATAATGTCATCAATTCTGTTCAAAAACTCAGGCCGTAGCGTTTTCTTCAGCAACTCAAACAACTCAGTTTTAGTAGAAGCAACCACCTCGTCTCGGTTGGCATCGGTGATGTCTTCCACCTTGTCTTGAATAAGATGCGAACCGAGGTTTGAAGTCATTATGATAATGGTGTTCTTGAAATTGACCACTCGACCCTTGTTGTCGGTCAATCTTCCATCATCTAATACTTGCAGCAAGATGTTAAACACATCTGGATGCGCTTTCTCAATCTCATCTAACAGCACGATTGAGTAAGGCTTTCTTCGAACCGCTTCAGTCAACTGTCCGCCTTCATCATATCCAACATATCCCGGAGGCGCTCCAACCAATCTAGAAACCGCATGACGTTCTTGATATTCGCTCATATCAATCCGCGTCATGGCGTTTTCATTATTGAAAAGGTAATCCGCCAAAGCTTTGGCGAGTTCTGTTTTACCGACACCTGTTGTTCCTAAGAAAATGAACGAACCGATAGGACGTTTCTCATCTTGCAATCCAGCTCTGCTTCTTCTCACAGCATCGGAAATTGCTGAAATAGCTTCCTCCTGACCAACAACTCGGTTGTGCAATTCATCCTCTAAGCGAAGCAGTTTCTCTCGGTCACTTTCTAGCATTTTACTGATTGGAATTCCCGTCCAACGAGAAACTACTCCAGCAATATCTTCAGAATCAACTTCTTCCTTGATAAGTGGAGAATTAGATTGCAGCTTAGCAAGCTCCTTCTTCCCATCTTCCAATTTGGCTTCTGCCTCTTGGATTTTTCCGTAACGCAATTCCGCCACTTTTCCATAATCTCCCGCACGCTCAGCTTGCTCAGCTTCTAGTTTAAAATGCTCGATACTTTCCTTGGCTCGTTGAATTCCCTCTACAATATCCTTCTCATTCTGCCATTTGGCTTTTAACTGGTCCCGCTCTTCTCCTAGCTCAGCCAATTGCCCAGCAAGTTTGTCTAGTTTGGTTTTGTCCCTCTCACGCTTGATGGCTTCACGTTCAATCTCCAACTGACGAATTCTACGCTCTAGTATTTCCAATTCTTCTGGCGAAGAGTTGATTTCTAAACGAAGTTTAGAAGCCGCTTCATCAATCAAGTCAATGGCCTTGTCTGGCAAGAACCTATCATTTATATAACGCTGTGAAAGCTCTACAGCTGAGATGATTGCCTCATCTTTAATACGAACCTTGTGATGCGTTTCGTACTTCTCTTTTAATCCTCGAAGGATAGAAACCGCATCTTCGTTATTCGGCTCATCCACCATTACTTTCTGGAAACGTCTTTCTAACGCTTTATCCTTTTCAAAGTATTTCTGGTACTCATTAAGCGTAGTTGCACCAATGGCTTTGAGTTCGCCTCTTGCTAAAGCTGGCTTCAGAATATTGGCCGCATCCATGGCTCCTTCACCTCCGCCCGCTCCAACAAGTGTGTGTATCTCATCAATGAAAAGTACAATCTCGCCTTCGGCAGATATCACCTCTTTCACAACGGATTTCAATCTTTCCTCAAATTCGCCTTTGTACTTGGCTCCGGCAATAAGTGCCCCCATATCCAACGAATAGAGTTGCTTTGACTTCAAATTCTCAGGCACATCACCATTGATTATTCTGTGCGCCAAACCTTCCGCAATGGCAGTTTTACCAACTCCCGGTTCACCAATAAGTATTGGGTTGTTTTTGGTTCTACGAGAAAGTATTTGAAGCACGCGTCTTATCTCTTCATCCCGCCCAATTACTGGATCTAGTTTTCCATCTTTCGCTCGTTGGTTCAGATTAATAGCATACTTACCCAAGGCGTTGTACGTGTCCTCCGCAGTTTGGCTGTTTACTGTAGAACCTTTGCGCAATTCGGTAATGGCAGCTTTAAGTTGCTTTTCAGAAACGCCACTGTCTTTCATGAGTTGAGAGATGGTGTCTCCAGCATCAAGCAAAGCCAAAAGCATATGTTCTATAGAAACATACTCGTCTCCAAATTGCTTTAAAAAATTGGTGGCTTTGCCTAAAACCTGTGTGGCTTTATTAGAAAGATATGGCTGTCCCCCATCAATCTTAGGGTAGCTTTTTACTTGACTTTCTACTGCGGCTTGAAACGTATCCACATTCACTCCTACCTTTTTAAGAAGGAAAGGCGTTACGTTTTCATCCACAGTCAGAATACCTTTTAAGATATGTCCAGTCTCAATAGCTTGCTGGCCGTTAGTTAGCGCTTCTTGCGTTGCAGCTTGCAATGCTTCTTGCGACTTTATAGTGTAATTATTGAGGTTCATATCAGTCTGGTTTTAATTCCTCTGCTCTTTACTGAGCGCAGTCGAAGTGAATTTCGTCAAACATCTCTCCATTCCTAATTATCAGGTATTTAGAGGAACTTATGGCAGTTCAATTTAATTTCAAATGTCGTAATGTCATACAAATTGCATACTATCAGAAAAGTTGTAGGTGAGCAAATTCATACATCTTTACAAGATTCGTCATATCGCCCGAAGCGGAGAAATCTAAAAAGTCTGTAGTGGTAGATTCCTTGACTCGTTCCTCACTAGGAATGACATAGAATAGAGTCGTACTGAACCTTTTTTTCACCCTAACAAATCTTTCAGCTTAGCTTTTATCTCGGGAATGGAAGCATAAAGTTGCTCGAAAGAATCGATAACGAAATAACGCTCTTGAAGAATGTCGGTTCGAAAGTCTGAATTGAAAACGTGCTGAACATTAAAAGGAAACTTCTCTGTATTATCGCTCAAGCAGTTTTTCGTTTCTCCGTAGGAAGACATGATTCCTGCTCCATAGACTTTCAATTGGTCTGATTCTCGAATAAGTCCAAATTCAATGGTAAACCAATAGATCCTCCCCAGCAATTCAATAGCCTTTGGGTTGTCGATATAGTCTAATGCAACATGACTAATACCTTGAAAAAAATCGGTGTAGTGTTTATTACTCAACAAAGGAACGTGACCAAAGACATCATGAAACATATCTGGCTCCTCCAAATAATCGAGTTGTTCCATTTTTCGCAACCAGCATGTTGCTGTGAATTTCTTTTGAGATAAAACTGTAAAAAAGTCCTTTTGCTCACTAATGTTCGGAACGGTTTTCAAACTCCAACCTGTAAGCGGTTTTAGTGCTTTCTCAATCTCGTTGAAATCGGGAATATGATTAGCAGAGAAGCCAATTACATCTAACGCATTAAGGTATTCTAAAGAAGCAGAATGATGCAATAACTCCGTTTGCCTATTGTAGAGCGTCTTCCAGACTTGGAAATCCTCATCTGTGTAATCTGAATATATCTGTTCAGTTGGTCGCAGCAATACGGAGGATGTTCAGTTCAATACCTGATATTCCTGAATCAAACGAACGTTCAATTTCCGCTTGTATTCGTCTTGCAACCAGCTCACATAACTCTTGGTAGATTTTGCCAAACAATGGCTGTACTTGCGCGCACGATACTCGATTTCATCTTCTAGCAGCTTGGCCAACTCCTTCGCATCCCAAAGGTCTTCCGCATTCTCAATACACATTTGCACATGCTGATCTACAGACTGTTCAATAACTACTTTAGGTCGTTCTGCACGCTTCACAGATAGCTCATAGGCGTCAACTACATTGAAACTAATATCCTCAGAATTCTTGAAGCGTTCGCGAATAGCTGGTGGCATTTTATACTTGAATTGCCGCTGAATTTCTTCGTCAGTACGGATGCTATTCAAATGCATATCGGGATTCCGAAAAATGTGATTCCAGTTAATATGGGCTTCCCATAGTCC
>JBLIGB010000129.1:0-5066 GCA_047636795.1 Bacteroidia bacterium
ATTCTAGCTGAATTTCAGCTGTAAAAAGCGAATACCATTCATTCGTTGGGTCTAGTTCCAATGCGTTCAACGCAAAAGGCAATGCTTCCATAACCTGCTGACTTGTAGTAAGCAGATTTGCCAACTCGTAATAACTAGCAGCATTATAATTGTCCAGCTTAATACAATCACGATAGAGCGAAGCGGCTTCTTCAAAATTACCCAGCATTTTCTGTTTACTGGCATCAAAAAACAGCTCCGTTACCTTACGCTGAACTTCGTACCTCGGTTCTTTGTGGTTCTTTTTTCTGCGCTGTCCGTTGGCAACACCAACCGACAAAGCGAGGATTAAAATCAAAAGTATATGAAGGGTTCTACTCAATGCTTTCCTGTGTGTCCGAATCCGCCTGCACCACGAGCCGTTTGATCCAATGTTTCAACTTCTGACCACGAAATCTGTTCGTGTTTGACGATGACCATTTGTGCCACTCGCTCACCATTTCTTACAACAAACGGTTCGGTAGAAAGGTTTACCAGAAGCACTTTTACCTCTCCACGATAATCTGCATCAATCGTTCCTGGAGAATTCAAAACCGTGACTCCGTGCTTGTATGCTAGTCCACTACGCGGACGAATCTGTGCTTCTGTTCCTTTTGGCAACGCAATAAGAAGTCCAGTTGGCACAAGTATCCTTTCCAAACTCTTTAGCTCAATGTCTGCTTCAATGTTCGCCCGAAGATCCATGCCTGCCGAAAGCGCGGTTTCGTAATTAGGCAACGCGTGTTCCGAACGATTTATTACTTGTACTTCCATTCCTGTGCTTATTCGGGCGAGCGCGCAAATCTACTTAAAAATGAAGCGGAGAGAGATGTGGATGGTTTGATGGAAGTCGGAAAATACATGAGCACTAAAACTCACGTTTCGTGCAGGATGTTGTAAATTAGCCTTATGAAGCGATTACTGTTACTCCTTTATCTAGGTACAATCTCACAGGTTTCCATTGCTCAAACAGATTTTTGTTTACCGGGAGCAACATGGGTTTATTATGACTCAGGAAATAGTGCTGTAAACTATGAGATTGAGGACATGGTAACTTACGTGGGCGACACGGTAATTCCTCCATTCCAAAATGTCAGAATATTAAAAACCGATCATCGGTACCAGTTTACACCGGGTGGGGTGCAAATAGTACCACTTACCTATCAAATTTGGAACACTTACGTAGCCCAGAGGGCCGATTCGGTTTTCAAATTTGTTGATGACAACTGGGAATTCATATTCGATTTCGGTTTAGAAAGTGGAGACACGCGGTTGGTGTACGTAGAAGGTGAAGGCTGCTTGGATTACGACACTATGCAGGTAGAGTTGATCGACACTGTTCAATTATTCGGAATGAATTTGAGAAGAACTCAATACGAAGTTCTAATTGAAGACCAACTCAATCAAATGCAGTATATGCCATGGGGAACGGTGTCTGGAAGTTACGTAGAACGTATTGGCTTTACATTCGATTCCCCAATTGGAGGTGCAATACACTGTTCTAAGGCTATTCCTGAGTATTTACCGATTAACCTTACATGCTATGCTGATGATGAACTATTGAACAATGGTGGCGAGCCGTGCATGACGGTGCTTTCAATACACTCCCAAGCACAGCAGACAAAAGCTGAAATCATTTTCTCAAACCAACAGCTTCAAACCCAAAACGCATCAAAATCAACACTTCATGTTTATGATATGCTCGGAAAAGAGCTCCTCCATACTTCAATTCGTTCTGATAACGAAAGTGTTGATGTGAATCACCTCCCCAACGGAATTCTGATGGTGGTAGTGGAATCTGAATATGGCAGAAGCGCAAAAAAGATTAGCAAGACCTACTAACGATTGTTGATGAAACGATTAATACTTCTAGTTTTTCTCACTACACTCTCGGAAATATCTGTTAGCCAAACAGATTTTTGTTTACCGGGAGCAACATGGGTTTATTACCATCAATCTTCTGTGTTTGCTTATGAGTTCGAACGAAAAGTGGTTTATGCTGGAGACACGGTGATTGAACCGTTCGAATCCGTTCAAACACTTGACTCATACTATTGGCAAAGAACCCCAGAACAGATATATGAGACTAGGACTACCTCCTATTTCGCTCAAAAAAACGACTCGGTGATGGGACTGGTTGGAGAGGATTGGGAGTTCCTGTTTGATTATGAAGTTGAAGTCGGTGATGTTAGGGTGGTTTACATTGATGGAGGCGAGTGTTCTTCGCATGACACCATGCTTATAGAATCAATTGACACCATCAGCTTTCAAGGAATGGAACTGCGAAGATTCAATTACAAACTTCTTATAGAAGACCAATTGAATGACTTAGGGATGGAAGCCTATTCTTGGAATCCGCCCAATGGTTCATATGTGGAAAAACTTGGGTTTTGGAAACATTCTCCGTTGGGTGAAGGGGTTAGGTGCATTACCGGCCCACATATAGAGCATTTCCCTCTTTGGCTTACTTGTTATTCTGATGACAATATAATTTCCAATGGAGGAGATTACTGTCAGCTTGCGCTTGAGATTTCGCAAACACGACAAACCCCGAACTCTGAAATATTCCTTATCAGCAATGAACTCCAAGTGCAAAACGCATCAAACGCAACACTTCGCGTTTACGACATCCTCGGAAAAGAACTATTGCAGACTGCAATTCGCTCGATTAATGAAACAATTGATGTAAGCCATTTGCCAAACGGAATTCTGATTGTTTCCGTAGACACGGAAGCAAGACGAGTCACACAAAAGTTATTAAAACCAGCGACTGATCAAAAAACAATATAATCCTGCGGATTTACCGGCCGACCGTTGAACCAAAGCTCGAAATGAAGGTGTGGCCCGGTACTTATTTCGCCAGAGTTTCCAACAACTCCAATTACTTCTCCGGCCTTTACAGATTCGCCTGTTTTCTTAAGCAATGCCGAGCAATGCTTGTAAAATGAAGTAAGATTACTTGAATGCTGAATACCGATTACGTGTCCAGCATCATACGTCCAGGTTGAGAGGATTACCGTTCCATCTAACGTAGCTTTGATTGGCTCGTTTTCCTTTGCTACAACATCTACCGCGTAATGCTTTTCTTTAGAATCAAACCCAGCCGTAACATCTCCTTTAATAGGTGCAAAAAAGAATAAGCTTCTGATGTTACCCTCCACCGCAGCCTGAACTCCCAATTGCAAATTCTGAATATTGTACCGCTCTTCCTGCTCAACCATAGCTCGCATGGCAGAATCTTGCTGCGAATTGGAAAATTCAATTCCCTGATAATCTTTACTTGTATCTGGTTCTTGCATATCTTGCTCAGGCGTTTCGCCCCGAATAATCATATTGATGTTTTGGAGATACAAGTCTTTCATTGCCAACTCCCGCTCCAACGAATCTGTTCGGAGCGTATTCTCATACACCTGTGTACGAAGACTGGTATCGGTATAACCTGGAATGTATTCCTTTAAAGGAGTAAAGGCGATGATGTATGTAACAAGCACCACGAGGAAAATGGCCAATGAGCCTCCCAGTACAATCACGTTTAAAGGGGTAAGTAACAGACTTGCACGTTCTTTAAACGTTTCGTCATTCATTATCACCAACCGGTACTTTACTCGCAGTCGGTTGCGCCAATTTGGTTTTCGTTCTTTCTTTTCAGCCATGAATTTGCCAAATATCGGAATAAAAGGATGTTACCTTTGCCGCTTGTTTAAACGTTGTTTATTATCGGAGTATTTTTAGCCAAAATCAAATATTTTTGCACTTCGTCAGTTACGAGCACTGCGCATATTACTTTGAATCGGATTAACCGCTATACTCCCCTACTCTTTCTCGCTATCGGCATGATGCTGGTGAGCGGCTGCTCTACTAAGAAGAAAAACTTCTTGAGCCGCGGCTACCATAATCTTGCCGCCAAATACAACGTGTATTGGAATGGTAAAGAAGCCATGAAAGAGGGCGTTGACAAATTGGAGAAAAGCCATTCTGACGATTACGAAAAGCTTATTGATGTATTTCCTGTTGGAACATCTGAATCTGCCAAATCGGTTTACGCCCAAATGGATCGCGGAATTGAGAAAGCATCGCTAGCCATTGCCAAACACTCCATGCTGATAAAAGGCAAGGAGTACGTAAGTACAATTGATGATTCCTACATGCTTATTGGCAAGGCGCATTTCTACAAGCGAGATTATGTGCTGGCTTTAGAAATGTTCACGTATGTGATTAAGCAATACAAGAAGAAAGATATACGCTTTGATGGCTATATGTGGCTTATTCGTACAAATACTGAATTAGCCCGTTTTAAAGATGGTCAGAAGATTATTACACTGCTTGAGGAAGAGAAGAAATTTCCAAAGAAGAAGCTGGCAGAACTGGCTGCTGTCAAAGCCGATTACTTCATTAAGAAGGGGGATTTTGAAAAGGCCAAAAATCAGTTAATAGCAGCGATTGAAGCTACCAAAAACCGAAAGAACAAATCTCGTTACACGTACATTTTAGCGCAGCTTTACGAAGAGCTGAACAACAATGACAGCGCTGCTTTTTATTACACAAGGGTTCTGAAAAAGAACGTACCGTACGTAATGGAATTTAATGCACGTATTAATCGTGCGCTTATGGCAAGTGCCGAATCTGGTACGCTGGATGCGATCAAAAAAGAGCTTCTCAAAATGTCGAAGGATGAGAAGAACACGGATTACTTCGACCGCATTTATTTTGCCCTTGGCGATATTGCTCTGAAGGAAGGTGAAAAAGACCTCGCCTTGGAATATCTGAAAGTTTCGGTGGCTTCAACCACCAAAAACATTATACAGCAAGCCATTTCCTATTTCACCATTGCTGACCTCTATTTTGATAAGCCAGAATACGAATTGGCATCTGCCTATTACGATAGTTCGTTGGCCATTCTACCACCCAATCACAAGCAATTTTCTCATGTGTCTGGCAGACAATTGAGCTTGGCCCAGTTGGTCAAAAATTTGCGAATTATTAAATTGCAAGACAGTCTTTTGGTCTTGGGAGATTTATCTGACTTGGAGTTGGACGCAATGATTCAA
>JBLIGB010000130.1:0-5064 GCA_047636795.1 Bacteroidia bacterium
CATACAAATAGAACAGATTTAGAGTGGAAGCAACTGTTTGAAAGGAATGTGTTGAAACTGGAAAAGGTGGAATACTATCGTTTCTTATTCTTTTTTAAGCAGGTGACTTATGTGTTGTCTCAAGCGGAGACGCGTGTAAATGAGGACTTGGATCCCACCGAACTCAACGGAATTGTGATTCCCTGAGCGGAGCCGAAGTGTTTTGTCTGGAGGGGTCAGTGGTTTCGACTTCGCTCAACCAAGCAGTTTTACGCTGCAGATTCCGGTTTTCGCTCGCCAATGATGAGGGCGGTTGTAATGCCAACCAATATGGCGCGTACAATATTGTATGTGAATTCGAGCAGCACCCAGTTTGGCGAGGTGATGAGGAAGTCTCCGTAATAGCTGGTAACGGTAACTCCTGTTAGGATTCCCATGAGGAAACCGAATTTGAGACCTTTTACGTACGGGTTTCCGCCTTTGTACAGCATGAAATACACGTAAACAAATGCTAAGGCACGCATGACGTGGGTTATGAGAAAGTAGCCCACGGGCATCTGAGTCCTTTCAATACCAAAGACCCATTCGTTGTACCAGCTTTTGAAGATGACTTCATGCCAGACGGCTCCTCCAAGGGTAATAATAACCCAGGCAACGACTACCGCAATAACGAATCTTAGAATACTCATTTTGGATGGGCAAGTTTAAGGAATATAGTGAAGAGCCAATGGGGAATAGCGATGAGCAATGCGAATTATCGGTTTAACTACCTTTTAATGAGTTTAAGAGAAAACGCTGAGTTGATTTTGAACTTGAAAAGGACCTACGCTATTGAGGGGAAAATGCGTATTGCTATTAACTAGGGGTTCTTCTATATTTGCACGCTCTAAAAACAGAGGTAAAATTTTACACTTTATATAATGCAAAACAAAGGTGCAGTAAGGGTTTTCGCCATTTTACTCGGTCTGGTATGTCTTTACCAGCTTTCTTTCACGGTTGCTACTCGGATGGCTGAGTCGACTTATGAGGAAATGAGTTTGACGGACCAAGACGAGGCAAACAAGTATCTAGAGGATTATACTTTTAACATGCTTGTTAAGGAGTATTCTTACATGGAATGCAAGGAGCGGGAGTTGAATCTCGGTCTTGACTTGAAGGGTGGAATGAACGTGACTTTGGAGATTTCTCTTCAGGAAATGGTGAAGTCGCTTTCTAACAACAGCCCTGATTCAACGTTTAACAAGGCTATTGCTAACGCTTCGGCAAAATTGGCGGGTTCTAATTCGGATTTCGTGACACTTTTTGGTCAGGAGTTTGAAGCTATTGATCCGAACGCCCGTTTGGCATCGCCAGCAATTTTTGGCTACACGCTAAAGGATAAGATTACTGGAGATGCTTCTAATGCGGAGGTTTTGGAAGTAATTAAGGCTGAGAAGGAAGCTGCAATTGACCAGGCTTTTGAGGTTCTTAGAACGCGTATTGATAAGTTTGGCGTAACACAACCCAACATCCAAAGACTGAAAGGTAGCGACCGAATTTTGGTTGAATTGCCAGGTGTTAAGGAACCAGACCGTGTAAGAAAACTTCTTCAAGGGACGGCTCAATTAGAATTCTGGGAAACGTACGAGAACAAAGATGTTTATGGATACCTAGCTGAGGCTAACAAGATCATACGTGATATTGAAGCGGGAGAAGCTGTAGTTGATACAACTGTAGTTGTGGAAGACGAAGAGGCTGTAGAAGAAGTCGTTGAGGAAGTTGCGGAAGAGGATACTACCAAATCATTGACTGATCTTTTTGGTGGAGCAGATTCTACTGATACTGAACTAGGCGAGGAGTCGATTGATGATCTTCAGAAAAACAATCCATTGTTTGCAGTTCTTTCTCCTGCGGCTGGGCAAGAAGGACTTTATGCTGGGCCAGTTGTAGGTTACGCATCTATTAAGGATACGGCCAAGGTGAACAAGTATTTGGCTATGGATCGTGTGAAGTCAATCTTTCCAAGAGATTTGAAATTCTATTGGACTGTTAAATCACTTGACCCGAAAGATCCAGCCCAAGTTCATCAGTTAGTTGCGATTAGAGTAACTAGCCGTGATGGTGAACCACCACTGGATGGTTCGGCTATTTCTGACGCTAACAAGGATTTCGGACAGTTTGGAGCTTCTCCAGAAGTTTCGATGATGATGACTCCGGACGGAGCTAACGCTTGGAAACGATTGACTGGTGAGAATATCGGTAAATCAATTGCGATTGTGCTTGATGATTATGTGTATTCGTTCCCAACTGTTCAGGCTGAGATTGGTGGAGGTCGTTCTTCTATTACAGGGAACTTCACTATCAACGAAGCATCAGATTTAGCAACAGTTTTGAAAGCCGGTAAACTTCCTGCTCCAGCACGAATTGTTGAAGAAGCAGTTGTTGGACCAACATTGGGTCAGGAGTCCATAACTAACGGTGGATTGGCATTCATCGGATCTGTGTCGCTGGTACTCATCTTTATGCTTTTCTACTACGGAACAGCTGGTTTAGCAGCAAACATTGCCATGTTGGCAAACATGTTCTTTGTATTCGGAGTTCTTGCTTCGCTTGGAGCAGTACTAACGCTTCCTGGAATTGCTGGTATCGTACTTACCATTGGTATTTCGATTGACTCGAACGTTCTAATCTTTGAACGTATCCGTGAGGAAGTTGCCAAAGGAACTGGAATGCGTTTGGCAGTAACGCAGGGTTATAATGCGGCTTACTCAGCTATTATTGACTCCAACGTTACTTCATTACTTACTGGTATCATTTTGTATGTCTTCGGTAGTGGTCCAATTCAAGGTTTCGCAACTACATTGATCATCGGTATTTTTTGTTCATTGTTTGCATCCATCTTTATTACACGACTAATTTTTGAATCAAGATTGGATGCTAAAAAGGTAGTTACAGTTGGAACTGCAATGACAAAGAATGCTTTCAATAATGTCAATATCGATTTTGTTGGAAAACGTAAGATTGCCTACTTATTCTCTGGAATTGTAATCATTGCTGGTGTTACATCTATGGGACTTAGAGGATTCAACTACGGAGTTGATTTTCTTGGAGGTCGTTCTTACATGGTTGAGTTTGAAAGCGATGTGAACACGAGTGATTTGAGTAAAACGCTTCAAGGAGCGTTTGACGGAAATGCACCAACGGTTAAAACGTTTGGCGCAGACAATCGTGTGAAAATCATCACTGCTTACCGTATCGATGACGATGCAGAAACGGTTGACCAAGATGTTCAGGCGGCATTGCTTGCTGGACTTGCTCAACTAGGAGACAATCCAAGTGAGATTATGAGTTCTCAGAAGGTAGGGCCAACGATTGCAACTGATATTAAGCGTTCGGCATTGTTGTCCATCGTATTCTCATTAATTGCGATTTTCCTATACATCTTGCTTCGATTTAAGAAATGGCAATACAGCTTGGGTGCGGTTATCGCCTTGTTTCACGATGTATTGTTCGTGCTATCCTTATTCTCATTGTTTCACGGATTTGCACCGTTTAGCATGGAGCTTGATCAAGCATTCATTGCAGCAATTCTAACCGTAGTTGGTTATTCGATTAACGATACGGTTGTTGTATTCGATAGAATTAGAGAGTTCCAGAACGAACATCAAGCAAAGAAACATGCACTTTCAAGTATTGTGAATAATGCATTGAACACGACTTTAAGCCGTACTATTATTACTGCGGTTACAACCTTTATTGTGTTGTTTGTATTGTTCCTAGCTGGAGGAGAAACAATTAAGGGTTTTACATTCGCACTGCTTGCTGGTGTAATTGTAGGTACGTACTCATCCATCTTTATTGCAACTCCGGTACTGCTGGAGCTGATAAAGGAAGAGCCCGTTTCTGACAAGAAGAAAAATAAATAAGTAAAAAGGCTCCGAGACATCGGAGCCTTTTTACTTTTGTATCATGAATTCTTCGGTACTACTGTTTTTTAATTTTGGTGGAGGTGAGATTATTGTCGTGCTCCTGGTTGTGCTTTTGTTTTTTGGTTCAAAGAAGATTCCAGAACTAGCAAGAGGTCTTGGTCGTGGTATGCGTGAGTTTAAAGATGCTACTAGCGGTGTACAACGGGAAATCGAGGACAGCATGAAAGATGTAGCTCCAAAGAAAACGGTATCCAAGCCCACCGCGAATAAAGATGCAAAGCCCAGAGATAATTAAAAGAAGAAGACCCGAAAGGTTTTTTTTTGTTAGCGTGGTCAACTTTTAAAACGTTGACGACTCTCTAGCAATCAAGTTAGTTACGTTGCCTATTCCTCTTGCTAGTTCTTGGAACGTCATAAAAATACTGCGGCCCTACTTTCGCAGAGCCGCAGCCAAACCAAATGAAAAATCGCTACCAGAACCGTAGCTCTGAAAGCTTGAATCTAAAGTACTTCGTTGGCTTACACGCAAATGCCAACAAGTGCCAAATTCTCTTAAATGGGATTTAAATCGAATAGGAACCCAATAGTAACACTGGGTTCTCCATCAGTTTTTTGAATGTCTTCAAGAACTTAGCTCCTGATGCTCCATCAACCACACGATGATCGCAAGAGAGCGTCACTTTCATCACATTTCCAGGAATGATTTGACCGTTTTTAACAACTGGAATTTCTTCAATTCCGCCAACGGCCATAATGCAACTATCTGGTGTATTGATGATGGCTGTAAACTCGTCAATACCGAACATCCCGAGATTAGAAACGGTGAATGTGTTTCCTGCCCAATCTGCTGGCTGAAGTTTTTTATCGTTTGCACGAAGCACAAAATCTTTGACTTCGCTAGATATTTCTCCTAACCTTTTGGTATCCGCAAAGCGAACAACAGGAACTAATAATCCGTCTGGAACAGCAACCGCTACTCCAACATGCACGTGCTGGTTGTATCGAATACGGTCTTCCATCCATGCCGCATTGATTTGCGGATGCTCTTTTAATCCAACAGCACACGCTTTAATGACTAAGTCATTGAATGAGATTTTTATCTTAGATACGCTGTTAATGCTGTCGCGTGCATCCATAATTGCGTCCATATCAATCTTCATTGTGATATAGAAATGAG
>JBLIGB010000131.1:0-4997 GCA_047636795.1 Bacteroidia bacterium
TCTCGCTCACGTAGTCGGAAGGTTCTTGTCCACGGCAATAGCCATGCCGCACTACTTCATCATTATAAAATTCTGGACTTGATTTCTTGATAATGAATTCATCAACGTTGTCGTTCCAAACGTCCGGGTTTTTCCCATACTTCGTGGCCAACCTTCGGGCATCAGAAATATGACCAGGACCCGCATTGTATGATGCTAGCACAAAGTTTAACCTTTCCTCTTCTGGTATATCCTCCCAAAACTTGGTTAGATAAGTGATGTAAGCAACACCAGCTTGAATGTTCAATTCAGGATTTTCGATACTGCTGTACCCCATGTCCTTAGCTGTTTCAGGCAGAATTTGCATTAGCCCTACTGCACCCGCCCAAGAACGTGTTGATGGTTTGAATTTCGATTCTTGATAAATCTGTGAAGCAAGAAGTCGCCAGTCCCAACCTATTGAGTCTGCGTACTGTTTAATGATGTCGTCATAAGGAGAAATGCTACTTCCTGTCTTGGAAAAGAATTCGCTTTTTATCCTAGCAGTGTTAGACCGCCTGCTTTTAAAATATTTGCTGTAAATCACATTGTATTTGGTAGAACCGCGCGCTTCGGTAACCCATTTACTAACCTCGTCATGCAATTCAGGTGAATTTTTACGCACAGCCCATGCTATGCGTTGCAACAAACTAATATCTACGCTAATATCTAAGTTGGGGTAATACATAGCGTTGAGACTTGCAAAGTTGTTGTCGGCAACCGTGAAGTCAATCTTACCATCTGCCACGTCTCTAATAATGTCTTCCGTTATTCGATTTGCCTTTTCGTATTGAATAGAGAAAACGCCTCCCAACTCTCCCTCTAAATGCCGCAGGCGTTCAGAATAGCTGGTATTCTTTCTCACGTGAATCGTTTTATCAACTTCGCCTATCAAATCAATGGGACTTTCAATCAGCTGCTTTTTAATCTCATGTGTGCGCATTTTTCTCCAGTTATCTGGCTTACGTTGCACAAGCACTTGTTTTGTTGTGGCATGATGTTCTGTAAACGCCAAGTACTTTTTTCTTTCCGTTGTAACAGTGAGATTATGGGCAATGATGTCTCCATCGCCACGATTGAGCATATTTACAAGTTCATCCATATCTGAGGCAATCTTCACCTCTAATTCGAGCTTCATATAATCTGCTAACCACTGCAACAGTTCGTACTCAAATCCCATCAGTTTTCCTCGATAAACGAAGAAACTTGTTGAGCTATAACTTGTTATGGCAACGAGTTTGCCAGACTCCTTAATAGCCGAGAGGTCACGTTCGACTAAACTTTCTTTGAGTAAACCTGGGCTTTCCGAATCTGCGGTCTCAGCTGCATCTTCCGGGAAATAGGAACAAGCAGGAGCTGATAAAATAATTACAATAAACAGAATAGGTAGCTTGAGGTAATCGACATATCGGTTAAATCTCATACAGATATGATAAGTATTTAAAGCTAGGAATCCTGTCAGAACTTTGACCAAACTAATAAACAACGCAGGAAACCAAACAGTGCCACTCAAATAGTTGGTCTTGTTATGAAGGTAGGGAGTGTGACGAATACCAGCAATGAAATCAGACTTGCTCTAGCCTACTCTTCCAACAATAAAATTGTAGAAATCGTCAAAAGTGGTGATGGTTTGAAAATCCTCTGAGGTGGTTTTAAAACCGAAGTTTTCATCAATAAGGACTACCAGGTCTACGTAATCGAGACTATCGAGGTCGAGTGCCTCGTGCATGTCGACATCGGCTACAATATCGGCCGCATCCGCCTCGAATTCCTCCATTAGGAATTCATTTACCTTTTCTATTATCTGCGCCTTATCCATTATAATCAATGCGCGAACTTACGAATTATCAGTGTTGAATTGGTGCCGCCAAAACCAAACGAATTAGACACAATGGTCTTCAGCTTTTTATCAACCGCTTTGTTTGAGATATTCAGTTTGGCCGAATGTTCATCAGGCTCATTGAAATTAATGTTTGGGGCAACAAATCCATTTTCCATCATCAACAAACAGTAGACTAGTTCGCTGGATCCTGCCATCCAACATTCATGGCCTGTCATAGATTTGGTTGAACTTACCAACGGGCCATTATCACCAAAAACATGGTGAATAGCTTGTGCTTCAAACCCATCTCCAACGGGTGTTGAAGTTGCATGAGCGTTGACGTAATCAACCTCGGATGGTTTCACTTCTCCCATTTTCAATGCCATTTTCAATGCTCGAACTTGTCCGTCTTTAGTTGGATTAGAAATGTGCTCTCCGTTTGAACTAAAACCGTAGCCAACAATTTCGGCAAGAATATTAGCTCCGCGTGCCTGTGCACTTTCTAAACTTTCTAGAATGACTGTTGCTCCTCCTCCACTCGGAACTAAACCATCTCGGTTTTTGTCAAATGGCTTTGATGCTTTTGAAGGCTCATCTTCTTGGGTAGAAAACGTTCCAATACCATCAAAACTTCCGAACGCATACGGATTTATTTCTTGAGCTCCCCCGCAAACAACTTGTTTTTGCAATCCCATTTTTATGAGCAAATAACCCATTCCAATAGAATGCGAACCACTCGCACAAGCGGCACTAATAGTGAAATTCACACCTTTGAGACGGAAAATCGTACTCAAATTCATGGTTACCGTGGAATTCATAGACTGGAAAATATTTCCAGAACCAATTAAGGTTGTATCCTTCTTGGCACGAAGCAAATCAACACCTTCGATCACCGCACCAGCTGTACTATCGTTTCCGAATAAAATTCCCACTTCATTCTGATCAATGAAATCCTGAGACATGCCTGCATTTGTTAATGCTTCTTTGGTAGAAACGAAGGCGTACATCGCCTGTTCTGGCATTGCTTTTCGGTCTTTACGACCAACTTCTTTCTTTAAATCTGGAATTTCCACATTGCCAACTAGCGCAGAACGGAAACCCATTTCCTTACGAATTGGATCGTAAATAATTCCAGACCTCCCTGCTTTCAATGCCTCGGTAACTTCCGCTACATTCTTGCCTAAACAAGAATAAACACCTTTTCCGGTAATTACTACCCTGTTCATGGTTGAGTAGTTAATTGGTTGATAAGAGATAAGGTTGAAAAAGAGACCGCGTTAAGAACATCTTTCAGCGACAGAAACACAGAAGGCATAGAGGTTTTCACAGAGAAATCCCTCTCTTTATTCTGTGTAAATCTGTGTTTCTGTGGCATTATCATGTCCTTCATTTTCATATCAGCAATGAAGCCCTCCGTTAATGTTAATCACGTTTCCTGTGATGTAACCCGCATCATCAGAAACCAAAAACGAAACAGCCGCGGCCACTTCTTCTGGTTTACCAAAACGATGCATTGGAATCATCCTAGACATTTCCTTCTGATCAAAATCGGCTGTCATATCTGTTTCGATAAACCCAGGAGCCACAGCGTTAACTGTAACGTTTCGCTTTGCAATTTCCTTAGCTAGTGCCTTGGTCGCTCCAATTACGCCTGCTTTTGCGGCCGAATAATTAACCTGACCAGCATTTCCCATCATCCCTGAAACAGAAACCACATTCACTACGCGTCCGTAACGCTTACGAATCATCTTATCAACCACCTTTTTGGTGACGTTGAAAAACCCGCCAAGCGAAACGCCTAAAACGTTATCCCAATCCTCCTCAGACATGACCATAAAAAGTCCGTCTTTGGTAATACCAGCGTTATTTACTAGAACTGAAATCTGCTCGTCTGGATTGGCTTCCATCCAAGCTGAAAGAACCTTATCTACTCCTTCTCTATCGGCTACATTAAATCCAATTGGTTCTCCAGTTCCGCCTAATTCATTAATGAGTTTTACGGTTTCATCTGCAGCAGCCGCATTAGATGAATAATTGACGAGAATATGGTAACCGTGGTCTTTTGCTAAGCGTACCGAAATTGCGCGACCTAGGCCCCGCGAACCTCCTGTTACTAAAGCTATTTTTCTATCAGACATGATTGACATTTATTTCACACAGAGGCGCAGATATAAAGAGGGTTTCTTTTAGCCACAGAAATATACTACCCAACTCTATCCCTTTAATTGATTATCCGTTTGTTACATTCCATTTGTCAATAGCGTCACCCCAAACTTATATCAGGGTCTAACTTAGATACCGAAACAAGTTCAGCATGACTCCTTCTGCCAGTTTTATCTCTTATCAAATTCCTTCAAAATATCTCTATCTGTGGGTCATTCTCGTGAAGGAATTCAGCCAAATCGGCCAATTGCTTCGAGCGCGGTTTATCGTCTTCAAACGTTGCCAAATGCTTCCGAACCGTATCGTAGAAATTTTGCCCAGCAACGGACATCTTAGACCTACAGCCCAAGCTATCAACGCCTTGCGCAATAGCAACCGCTTCGATTGACATTACCTGAAAAGAATTGTCAATCACCTTTTTGGCTAGCAACGCAGCGTTTGTTCCCATACTCACGATGTCCTGATTATCGTTGTTGTTCGGGATAGAATGCACATACATCGGAAAGGCTAGTGTTTGATTCTCAGCCGTTGTTGATGTAGCCGTAAACTGCATTCCCTGCACTCCAAAGTTGTATCCAAGTTTTCCCAAGTTCATAAACGGAGGGAAAATATCGTTCAACTTGTCGTTCATCAAGTAATTAAGCTGTCGTTCGCACAACATGCTCAACTTGGTAACGGCAATCTTCATCTTATCCATCTCCAACGCCACATAATCACCATGGAAATTCCCACCATGATACACATGCTTGTTCTCTAAATCAACAACTGGATTATCATTGGTTGAATTCACTTCATCCAACAGAATTTCTTCTGCATTCTGAACTGTTTCCAAGATGGGTCCGATAATCTGCGGAATGCAACGGAAAGAATAATATTCCTGCACCTTTTCCTTAATCGGCTTGCCGTTTCCAACCTTCTCAATATCCTTAAAAAGTCGGTCTTCGCGCTTGCGAACTAGCTTACTTGTCTCTAAACATCTGCGCATGGCTGCTGC
>JBLIGB010000132.1:0-4959 GCA_047636795.1 Bacteroidia bacterium
TGGCCACGTTCTTTCATTGCTTTATGGCCACGTTCCTCAAGCCTACCCGATGGGACATATGCGCATCCATCATAAGCACGATAATGCTGCAGATGACGTTACTTCTACCATCTTCTATGACCGCTCGTACGCAGCAAGATTTCTTATTTACTTGTTTGAGTTTGCTCTCTTTTGGTCTGGGTTATCTGTAGCTCACTACCATTACAAGAGGGGCAAAATGAAGGAGTTTAGAAAGATGGCTTATGGCATGTTGGCGTTTTACGGTTTTATGGCTTTAGTTATGTACATCAACTTTTGGTTTGGCTTTGCTTATCTACTAATCCCGCACATGAGCTGCATCTTTTTGTTAGCTGCCATCAATTACACTTGGCATGCTTGGACGGATGCGTCTGAACCAAAAAACATCTACAAAAACAGTATTACGGTTCTTGAAGGCCAGTACAACGTTTACAATGAGGATTACCATGTGGAGCATCACAAACGCCCACAGACGCACTGGCGCGATTACCCAGTGAATTATGCAAAACACATAGAGGAATACAAGAAAAATCGGTCTGTTATTTTCAAGGATACACAGGCTTTTGAACTCTTTTTCCTTATCCTTTTCAACGATTTTGAAAAGATGGCGGATAATTTTGTTGACCTGAACGGGGATATGAGCCGTGAAGACATCATCGCTTTGCTAAAAAAGCGTTTAGCGCCTGTCCGTTAAGGGTCTACCACGCTTCGAGCTATACTGAGGTTTACAGATTCAGTGCGTTAGGGATGGAAGCGGCATCCTTTTTTCTTCTTGGTTGAGCGAAGTCGAAACGAGTAAGAAAAAAGATACAGCGCACAGCCCGACCCGCCATTCAACTGGTTTCGACTTCGCTCAACCAAACTGGCAAGGCGGGAAACGCCCAAATGACACAACCCTTAAATTGCGTTAAACGAATATTGGTCGCGGGTCAAAAAGTGTAATTTCGTCCAACTCATTTGAGATGGCAACAGCAGAGCAAAAAGCACATAAGAAACAGATTTGGTCGAGCAATGTGACGGCCGTGGTGAGTATTTCGCTGGTGCTTTTTATGCTCGGATTACTTGGTTTGACGTTGCTTTATGCCAACGCACTTTCGGGATATGTGAAGGAGAATATCGGCTTCACAATTTATATGAAAGACGAGGCGAAGGAGGTGGATATTCAACAATTTCAGAAGTTTTTGGATGCTTCGGACTTTGCTCGGAGCACAAATTACATTTCGCAAGACGAGGCAGCTGAGCAATTGGAGGAAGTTTTAGGTGAGGATTTTGTCGGTTTTATGGGCTACAATCCGCTGAAGCGCTCGATTGATGTGAAGATAAAATCGGAGTTCGCAAACGCGGATGGTATTGTCGACATCAAGTCGGAATTGCTGCAAAACCCTATGATTTACGAGATAGATTATCCGGTGGATTTGATTCGTGTAATCAACAGAAACGTGCGAAAAGCTGGAATTGTAATCCTAATTTTCTGCGGACTTTTATCACTAATTGCAATTTCACTCATCAACAATAATATTCGGTTGTCGGTTTACTCCAAACGGTTCTTGATTAACTCAATGAAATTGGTTGGAGCTACGCAATCTTTCATTCGAAAACCATTTGTAATTGAAGGTGTTTTGCGTGGAATGGCAGGTGCGATTGTAGCCAACTCGCTACTTGCTGGAGTCATTTACTTGGCAAGCCAGAATATTCCGGAACTCTTTGGGTTAGAAGACATTGAAATTGTATTTACTCTTTTCGGTGCGGTGTTGGCCTTGGGGCTTATCATCTCATTCTTAAGTACGACATTTGCGGTTAGAAAATACCTCCGTTTGAACGCGGACGAACTATATTATTGAACATGAGCGAGCAAGGAAACAACGAGAAGGAATTCGCATTCGGAAAGGAAAATTACATCATCACAATTGTTGGAATGGTGGTCATTGTAATCGGTTTTGTGCTGATGGCTGGTGGTGCATCCGAAGATCCAAATGTGTTCAGCGAAGAGGTTTTTAGCACAACTAGAATCACAGTTGCTCCGTTAGTCGTTCTGGCAGGTTTTGCTTTGGAGATTATCGGAATCATGTATCGCACCAAGTCGTAATTGATGGGTTTTTGGGAAGCCCTCATTCTTGGCATTATTCAAGGACTTACAGAATTTTTACCGGTTAGCAGCAGCGGACATCTTGAACTTGGAAAAGTACTTTTGGGCGATGAAAGTCTGCCTGAGGAAAGCCTGCTTTTTACCGTTGTAGTTCATGCCGCAACAGCCTTGAGCACGGTAGTCGTTTTCAGGAAAGATATTCTTGAAATTCTAAAAGGTTTGTTCCAATTCAAATGGAACGAGGAAAGCCAGTTTTCGATAAAAATTATTGTTTCTATGTTGCCAGCAACAGTAATTGGCATTCTTTTCAACGACCAGATTGAAGCGCTTTTTAATAGACAGATATTACTTGTTGGAGCAATGCTCGTTCTAACTGGTCTGTTGCTTTTCTTGGCTGATCGCGCCAAACGCTCAGAAAAGACCGTTGGCTTCGGTCACGCTTTCATTATTGGTATTTCTCAGGCAATCGCGATTCTACCAGGGATTAGTCGATCGGGAGCAACCATTTCCACTTCTGTTCTTTTAGGAATTGACCGAGAAAAAGCTGCACGTTTCTCTTTCCTCATGGTAGTTCCACTTATCCTTGGGAAAATTGCAAAAGACCTTATGGATGGAAATATTTCGTCTGAACTAACCAACGTAATGCCGCTAGCTGTTGGTTTTACTGCTGCTTTCATTTCTGGACTTGTGGCTTGCACATGGATGATTTCATTGGTGAAGAAAAGTCAGCTTCGGTATTTCTCTTATTACTGTTTTGTGGTAGGATTTGGTGCTATTCTCGCAACCCTGTTTCTGTAAGGTTTGGATGATTCATTCGATTTCAAGGAGGGAGAAGTTCTGCTGTTTGATAAGCCGTACGGACTTAGCTCATTTTCCATTGTTCACCGCGCCCGCGGAATCATTAAACGCCAGCTGAAGGTCAAAAAGATTAAGGTTGGCCATGCTGGAACGTTAGATCCTTTGGCGACAGGCCTTTTAGTGGTTTGTACTGGAAAAGCTACCAAGACCATTGCTTCCATTCAAGATGCCGAGAAGGAATACACGGGAACAATCACGCTTGGTGGAACCACCCCATCATACGACTTGGAAACAGAAGTGACTGAAACTTTTCCTATCGCACATATTACTGATGAATTGATTCATCAAACTGCGAAAGACTTGGAAGGTGAGCATGATCAAATGCCTCCAATATTTTCTGCCAAGCAAGTTGATGGAAAGCGCGCCTATAAGTTGGCTCGCGCTGGAAAAGAAGTCAAATTGAATACAAAGCGCATTACACTCAAGGCGTTCGAAATTACTTCCATTTCACGAAGTGAGGGTAAAATTGAAGTCGCTTTTAGAGTTGGATGCTCCAAAGGAACATACATTCGTTCTTTGGCATTCGACTTTGGCAAAGCGTTGAGTTCCGGTGGTTACCTTTCTACTTTAAGACGAACTCGGATTGGTAACCATCATGTTGATGATGCCATTACGGCCGATTATTTTCAGTTCATATTACATGGTGACGGTCCGGAAAATCCCGACCCCTAAACCCAACCGCGAATTTCTTAATTTCGCGGATTCACAAAATGAGCCCGTAAGCTCAACCTAGACATTATGAAATTATCACAATTCAAATTTGAAATTCCGGAGGAATTAATTGCTTCCCACCCAACTGACAACAGAGAGGACAGCCGAATGATGGTTCTTGACCGTAAGAAGGGCACAATTGAACACAGAAATTTTAAAGATATCATTGACTATTTTGATGAAGGGGATTCATTTCTTCTCAACGATACCAAAGTTTTTCCAGCTCGATTGATTGGAAAGAAAGAAAAGACTGAAGCTCAAATTGAGGTTTTTCTACTTCGTGAATTGAACCGCGAAAGCATTCTTTGGGATGTATTGGTAGACCCAGCTCGAAAAATTAGAATCGGAAACAAGCTTTATTTCGGTGAAGACGATAGTCTTGTTGCTGAGGTAATTGACAATACAACTTCACGTGGTAGAACACTTCGTTTCCTATTTGACGGGACACACGAGGAGTTTAAGAAGACCATCTTCGACATGGGGGAAACTCCGCTCCCGAAGTACATCAAAAGAGAGGCTGAGCCAGAAGATGAATTCCGTTACCAAACGGTTTTTGCTAAGCATGAAGGAGCAGTTGCTGCACCTACAGCTGGTCTTCACTTCAGCAAGCAATTGCTTAAACGATTGGAGTTGAAAGGCGTGAACTTTGCAGAAGTAACACTTCACGTTGGACTCGGAACTTTCCGTCAGGTTGAAGTAGAAGATTTGACGAAGCACAAAATGGACAGCGAGCAACTTATCATTACGCAAGAAGCGTGTGATATTGTCAATGCTTCCAAAATAGCAAAAAGGAAAGTTTGTGCTATAGGCACGACTACAATGCGAGCTTCAGAAACATCTGTGAGCACTATTGGTCACATGAAACCTTACGAAGGATGGACGAACAAATTCATCTTCCCTCCTTACGATTTCAACGTAGCTAATTGCATGGTTACCAATTTCCACATGCCACAATCAACATTGATGATGATGGTTGCAGCATTTGCTGGATATGATTTTATGCGTGAAGCGTACGATCAGGCCATCAAAGAGAAATACAGATTTTACTCTTATGGAGACGGAATGCTAATCCTGTAAGAACTTAGAAACATTAATTTCAGTCCCGATTCTCAAGTTGAGAATCGGGACTTTTTTTTGAAGTGCGTAATGAAGAAAAGCATGATAATCGTAGCTGGTGGAAGTGGAACCCGAATGGGAGCCAAAATCCCTAAGCAATTCATTGAGCTGAATGGGAAACCTATTCTGATGCACACACTGCAGAATCTTCGCGAGATGGACGAAGCAAT
>JBLIGB010000133.1:0-4905 GCA_047636795.1 Bacteroidia bacterium
ATGCTGCAACCAACCAATCTGGAAATCCAGCGCCTGCTAATTGAGCATCATTAGCAGATGAGAAATCGAAGAAAGCACCAGGTAATACTGAGAACAAAAGACAAATACCTCCAACTGTTCCAGCTGCAATCATCAGCTTTTTCTTCATTGCCACTTTATCCGTGGATTCAATAAAACTCTTCAGCCCTAAAACAGCGGCAATTGGCAAGATTAACTGTGCAATAACCAACGTCATAGACACCGCCCTAAACTTGTTGTAACCGGGAACATAATAGAAGAAGAAATCCGAGAACACTGCAAAATTATGTCCCCACGAAAGCATAATTGAAAGGACGAAAGCGCCTATTAGCCACCATCGATTTTTAGCTTCGATAACCAAAAAACCGAGCATGGCCAGAACGCAGATAATTGCACCTAGATAAACTGGCCCGGACGTAAACGGTTGTGTTCCCCAATAAAGTGGCAGGTTTGCAATAATTCCTTTAGCCTGACTCTTGGGAATGCCTTTATCCACCATGATTGTATAGACATCAGACTTCTCATCGAGACTACCTTGAGATGAGCCTCCCATAAAGTTGGGGATAAGCAAGGTGAACGTTTCTGCCACACCATAACTCCAACGCATGGCGTAATCCTTATCCAAACCTGAGCTTTCCTGTTTCGTGCTTAGTTCCGATTTCCCACGCATTGTTTCCTCGCCATAATCGGCAGTAGTCCATAGCGCAGAAATGTTTGGTCCAATTGCAATCAATGCTGCCACAACCATCAAACCAGTTGCTTTCACAAAATTGGGTAGCTCTCCATTTTTAATGGCATACACCAGTTTTACTGCTCCCAAAATGAGAACAACTAACAGTAAATAATAAGTTATTTGAAGATGATTAGTGGCAAGTTCCAGCGAGAGGAAGAGTGCCAGTAATGCAGAACCAAGCAGATATCGCCCTTTATAGGTGAGTAAAATAGACCCGATTACTGGAGCCATATACGCCATTGCATGCGCTTTGGAATTGTGACCCGCCTCAATAATAATGACCGAATAAGATGCCATTCCAAAACCTATGGCACCAACAAGGGCATACCGCCAGCCAACTCCCATCATCAAAAACATGAAATACACACCTGCCATCATTAGGAATAAGTAGTCCGCTGGTTTTGGAATTCCCAGTTTAAAGACGGTAAGGATTTTCTTGCTCCAGTTGTTTGGGTACAAAACAGAAATCTGATACGCTGGCATTCCACCGAACATGGAATTCGTCCAAAGCGCTTCTTCACCAGTCTCTTCTCTCAAATCGACAATCTCCTTGCTCATTCCTAAGAAGTTGACAATGTCAGATTGGAACAATTCTTTGCCCTGTATAAGCGGGCTCATGTAGGCGAGTGCAATACTAGCAAATACAAGAATTGCCGCGAAATGCGGGAACAATTTCTTCAGTTTATCCATGATGGAAAATTACGATGTAAGTGGAAGCCATCCTGTGGCTACTTTTCTTTGATTTCTTCAAAATCGACATACTCTCCGTCTGAATCGGAAACGTTACCCGGCTTTCTTTTCTCCGCTCCTTTTTGGATGACTACATCTCCTTCATCATCATCGGACGAATAATCTGATTGACTTTCCTGCGCCTGACGCATTCTGTCCTCCATAGTCTGCTGCGCCTTGTTCATCACCTTTTTGGCGAGAACAGGGAAGAAAAGCCTAAAAAGCAGCTTCCATGCGTAGTAGATAACTACAAGAATTAATATGGTTTTGAAGACGCCTGTCATGCCATGGTAACGTGGTTATCGGCTAAGGTATAAGTTACGCTCCGAATAAATCTCACGGAAGAACTCATCGTTGAGGTCATCGATAAAGCGAATTGCCTCTCCTGTTGATTTCATTTCTGGTCCTAACTCCTTGTTTACATCGGGGAATTTCTCAAATGAGAAAACAGGAATCTTTATTGCGTAGCCCTTTTTATACGGATTGAATTTAAAGTCTTTTAACATCTTCTCGCGCATCATCACCTTAGTGGCGTAGTTCACATACGGCTCTCGGTATGCTTTTGAAATAAACGGCACTGTCCGTGACGCCCTCGGGTTGGCTTCAATTATGTAAACTATTTCGTCTTTAACAGCAAACTGAATATTCATCAATCCAACTGTATTTAATGCAAGTGCGATGGTGTTTGTGTACTCCTTGATTTGATTCAGAACATGTTCGCTTAAATCGAATGAGGGAAGCAGAGCATAGCTGTCTCCAGAGTGAATTCCAGCCGGTTCAATATGTTCCATGATGCCTAAAATGTGAACATCTACACCATCACATATTGCATCTGCCTCCGCTTCAATCGCACCTTCTAAGAAGTGATCCAATAGAATTCGATTTCCCGGAATATCCTTCAAGAGGTTTACTACGTGATTTTCAAGCTCTTGCTCATTAATCACAATTTTCATGTTCTGGCCTCCCAAAACATAGGACGGACGTACCAATAAAGGAAACCCAAGTTCTTTGGAAACTTCTATCGCTTTATCAGCATCTTCCGCTACTCCAAATTTTGGATATGGTATATTATTTTCCTTGAGAAGCTCTGAGAATCTCCCACGATCTTCGGCCAAATCCAACGATTTAAAATCTGTTCCGATGATTTTGATTCCGTGACGTTCCAGCTTTTCAGCAAGCTTCAATGCAGTTTGTCCACCTAGCTGAACAATAACTCCTTCCGGTTTTTCATGAAGAATAATGTCATAAATATGTTCCCAAAAAACGGGCTCGAAATAGAGTTTATCTGCCACATCAAAATCGGTAGAAACCGTTTCTGGGTTACAGTTAATCATAATGGTTTCATAGCCACATTCCTTTGCAGCTAAAACTCCATGAACGCAGCAGTAATCGAACTCAATTCCTTGTCCAATTCTGTTCGGACCTGATCCTAGAACAACAATCTTCTTCTTGTCGGTGACAACACTTTCGTTCTTACCCTCAAAAGTGGAATAGTAATAAGGCGTTTGTGCAGGGAATTCTGCAGCACATGTATCAACCAACTTGTAAACTCGCTGGATATCGAATTCTTGTCGTTTCTTGAAGACCTCGCTTTCCCAGCAATTAAGCAAATGAGCGATTTGTCTATCGGCATAACCTTTCTGCTTTGCCTCAAGCAAAAGGGGTTTCGGAATACCATCCAGTTTGAAGCTCTGAATCTCGTTTTCAAGTTCAATCATCTCATGGATTTGATTGAGAAACCAAGAATCGATGCGTGTTATTTGCTGTATCGTTTTTAACGGAATTCCAAGTTTAAAAGCATCATAAATATGGAACAAACGGTTCCAACTTGCGTGCTTCAGGCTGTGTAGAATTTCATCTTGATTACGAAGTTCTTTTCCATCGGCACCAAGTCCATTTCGCTTAATCTCTAAAGATTGACAAGCTTTCTGAAGTGCTTCTTGGAACGTTCGTCCAATTCCCATCACTTCTCCAACAGATTTCATCTGAAGGCCTAATTCTCGGTTACAACCTTTGAATTTATCGAAGTTCCAACGAGGAATTTTCACAATCACGTAATCAAGCGTTGGCTCGAAAAACGCAGATGTAGTTTTAGTAATCTGGTTGTCAAGTTCATCCAAATTGTAGCCAATGGCCAATTTGGCTGCAATTTTTGCAATTGGATAACCTGTTGCTTTTGATGCCAAAGCCGAAGAACGACTCACACGTGGATTAATCTCAATAGCGATGATATCTTCTTTCTCGTCATCGCTAACGGCAAACTGAACGTTACATCCACCAGCAAAATTTCCAATTGAGCGCATCATATGTATAGCCATATCACGCATGCGCTGATAGGTCTTATCGCTCAACGTCATTGCGGGGGCAACTGTTATAGAATCTCCCGTGTGAATTCCCATCGGATCAAAATTCTCGATAGAGCAGATGATGACCACATTATCGTTGTTATCGCGGAGCAACTCCAACTCAAACTCTTTCCAGCCAAGAACGGCCTTATCAATCATCACCTCGTGAATAGGCGAAAGGTGTAAGCCCGTATTCAAGTGTTCATCAAACTCTTCAGGATCATAAACAATAGCGGCTCCTGCCCCGCCTAGCGTGTAAGAAGCACGAATACACAGAGGGAAACCAAACTTTTGCGCAACTTCTTTTCCTTCAAGGAAAGATTTTGCCGTTGCTTGAGGTGCCATTCCAATGCCAATTTTGCCCATCAGCTTTCGGAACTTCTCGCGGTCTTCGGTTACTTCAATGGCGTCTACATCCACACCAACCATCCGAACTCCATACTTATCCCAAATGCCCATTTCCTTACACTTAATGGCAAGGTTTAGAGCTGTTTGACCACCCATTGTTGGCAAAACGCAATCAATGTCGTGCGCTTCTAAAATTTCAATGATGCTTTTCGGCTCTAGCGGTTTCAGGTAAATATTATCTGCCGTTACAGGGTCAGTCATAATTGTTGCCGGATTTGAGTTAATGAGTGTTACCTCAATTCCCTCTTCCCGCAAAGATCTGGATGCCTGCGAGCCAGCATAATCAAACTCGCATGCCTGACCAATTACAATTGGACCAGAACCAATAATTAGGATGTGTTTTATGGAAGTATCTTTTGGCATATTCTATATGTGTTTAGCTATAGCACAACTTCTTGCGAAGTTAGTACCTAGACGATGCTACCTTTGCCAAGAATAAGGTCAGTTTTAAACATTTTATCCCCGTAACCAGCTTTGCATAAAACACTAAAAATTGGCCCTGTAAACTGGAGCTACCTTGATAGTGGCGAAGGTGATGAAGTTTGGCTTGTTTTTCATGGTTACGGTCAGGAAGCTGAAGTGATGCTTCACTTTATGAAAACACTACGTCCAACCGCTCGAATTCTCAGTTTCGATCTTCCATTGCACGGAGTAACCGAAATGAAAAACAGC
>JBLIGB010000134.1:0-4870 GCA_047636795.1 Bacteroidia bacterium
TCTTTATCCCAACCCTGATAAAGTGGAATGATTCCAATATGGTCTCTGCCAATGAGGTAAGATTGCTTTTTCTTGTCGTAAAGTGCAAAGGCAAATATTCCGTTCAAATCATTCAGAAGATCAATGCCTTTTTCTTGATAAAGAGCAAGAATAACCTCACAGTCAGATTGTGTTATGAAGTTGTATTTGTCTTTAAGCTCTTCGCGGATTTCCTTGTGGTTATAAATTTCACCGTTTACAGCTAAAATCAGATTTCCGTCCTCGCTAATCAGAGGTTGCCCACCAGATGCTGGATCCACAATTGCTAATCGCTCATGCGCTAGAATGGCATTATCACCAACATAAATCCCAGACCAATCTGGCCCTCGATGTCTGATTTTCTTGGCCATTTCAAGTATCTGAGGCCTGAGTTGTTGGCTGTCTTCTTTGATATCAAATACTGCAACTATTCCGCACATGAGTTATGCTAAAAAATAAGCAAACAAAAGTAAGAACCACGAACGAAGGATTCGTAAGCGGTTGAAACATTTTGGAGTAGTCCGAAGGGGAATTGCTTAAAGGATTGCAGAATGAGGATTTGGAAATAAACCGTCTCATCAAAACATTTGATAAAATCAGAATAAGTAATCTTTAGCCGCACTAAATGAACTGCCTTTCCCGACTAGTTTAATAATGCGTTATTTTTGAACACAAGGGTTATATTATTATGCACTGTAATGAATAGAAGGAAGTTTCTTAATCGTACTAAATTACTGGGCTTATTTCCGTTGATGCCTTATGCTGGAGTATGTTCTTCTTTATCTCCTCAAACAACCGTGCAAGACCTTATTAACGCGGCAGGAAACGCAGCTAACGAGAGAGACAGGTATGATTTACTTGTTCGAATAGCTTCATTTCCAGAGTTTGAAGAAGAAGTCAACATCCTCGTGGAAGTTGCGGACCGTTGGGTTAATGGGTTAGAAAAGTTTTGGAATACCGATGATGACCTCACATCATCTATTGAAGAGGAAAAAGGGTACTTGGGAGGGTTCTTTGCTGTTCGATGTTTTCCTCAAGGTGTATTCGATTTTTTACAAGCTGGCAACATAGACATTAGTACTATTTTACCTGGAGACTTTGAGTTGCCAGAAGAAAATTATCCAAAACAGATACCAGAATCGAGTGAGTTGTACCCAATATGGGCGATGTACAAGGGTCGCATGGTTGTTTGGTCAGCCGTTGAACTTGGACTAGGATTGTACTACTTCTCAACAGCAAACGAATTGCTTTCTCTAGCTTATGCACGTTTCCCAAACAATCCAACACTGGCCATTTATAATGGAAACTCAGAACTGTGGCCAAATGAATTATCAGAAAGCAGTAAAGCACCGAAATGGGCAACTAACATGCGTGCAGTTCTCATCAAGTTGATGGATATTATTGATTTCTGGCTGAATGAACGTCAAGCGCCAGATGGCCAGATTGGAGGTGGTTGGGGGGATGATGTCGAGGTATGGAGACGATGGATTCCTGTACTTCTTGGTTTTGATGTGCCGCATGTAAACGAAGGCATGCGTAAATTGACTGATGGACTTTGGAATTTAGAACGTATGGAAGGTGGTTATACCTCCATTATGTCTGATGTAGAGCATTCTGCAGAAGACTCTTCAGATACGCTGACCGTGATGATTCTCATGCAAGAATCAGGGAATTGGGATGAGAAAGTTGAACGGATAAAGAATCTACTGACTGATTCGTGGACAGGAATTAACGGTCAAGGCCAAAGGCAATTTAAAAGCACCTATTTCACTTCGGATGAGGTGTCTTCTGATACCGATTTGGGGTTTCAGGTTAATTACCACATGAGAGTACTTCAGCCGCTCTTATTGAATTGGCATCGAGTAGAAGGGCAAGACCAAACAACGGTAATCGAACTATTAGACGGGATTATTGAAGCAACATTAAGTGATACGAATGGCAAACCAGCAGGAATACCTCCAGCAGCATTAGAATGGCCATCAGGAGCCCACGGAGGTTCGTTTGATTGGTGGATACCAGATGCCAAAAGTGGAGCTTCTGGAACTTTTCATTTCCCTAGATACACCGAGCCGCTTCTAAATGTTATTGCGCAAGCATATGTTGTAACAGACGAACCACGGTACAAACAGTTTCTAGAGCAACTGATTCAATTACGAAAAGACCAACTTGATGGTGTGTATCCAAACACTTCAACTGAAGGAACCTTAGGTTGGGCCGCTAAAAAAATTGGAGGCAAGCTGACCGAAGCAATGGACAAGCTAGCTGCAGTTGGCAAAACCTTAGCTGTTGATATTCCTTCTCAGCATTCTGATTACTACCGATGGATGACAACCGATGATTTCTCAGAAATGGACTCATATCTAGAAGAACAGCGCGAAGCTTACGCATACAATAGAAGTATGTTTATGGAAGAAGTAAGGTTTACAGACAGGATAGATAAGTTCAATGACGCTTACCTGAATGAGCATCTTGGCTTAGACCTAGTCAAACCGAGTATGAATACGCTCTATAGTTTGCTTACTGGCGACCCAGGCTCACCCTTTTTCTTCCCTTTGAATCAGGTAAAATGGAAAGCCGACCCGAGGAATACAGCCATGCGGGTAAATAATAAGACCGATTTCTTGGCCATTGATGTGCACAACTTTAAGGATGTTTCTCAATCTGTAAGGATGGAATTGATTGCAAGAGATGAAGCATTTATTGAGTGGGCAAATGGTTCGATTCAATCGATTGGGAAGTATTCAAATCTGCATATCTCGCCAGATACAACTATCTCTTACAAGGTGCTTTTTAACCTTCCTGCTGGTGCAGAACCAACGGATTACGAGGTTAGCTTGTATCCAAACCCGTTTGTTGAAGAGTTGAATTATTTGGTGAGTTGGACTTCTGATTTGAATATGAAAGGCAGAGTGGAAATGGTAGACATAAACGGGAAACAAATTTTTAATGATATGATACATATCGAAAAGGGCGAAAACACACTTATTGGTAATTGGAAAGTAACGGGGAGTCAAGCAGTTCTGCAAGGCGTGTATGTCTTTAGAGTACTTGCTGGTGATGACATTTTAGTAACTAGAAAGGTTGTGAAGCACTAGTCAACGGATGATTTCACGAACAACGGTATTCGTTTTACTTCCTATTGTAATAATGGTGATGGTGCTTGCTGTAGAAGCTCAGTCCACTAAGGGAGAATTAATCTATTCGAACTCACTTTCATCCGAAATAGCGCTTAAAGATTGGGTAATGGAAGGCGCAGGGGAAACGCAGTTTTCTGAAGGATGGATGACGATGTTCTCTGAAGACGAAAAAAGCCATCATGTTTATTGGTGCCCAAGTGAATTACGAGCATCATTTATAGCCGAGTGGGAGGTAAGGAACTTACATACTGATGCAGGGCTTTGTATTGTATTCTTTGCCGCTAAAGGGTCTGAAGAAGAAGATGTTATGAGTGATTATTTAAAGTCAAGAAACGGCATTTTCAAGCAATACACAAAGGGAGACATTAACAATTATCACATTTCGTATTACGCCAATACACCAACTCAGAAAGACCGCCCACATGCGCACTTGAGGAAGAACAAGGGATTCGATAAAGTGCAAACTGGCGAACCAGGAATAGCCCACGATTCTCAGGAGACACATCGCGTTAAGCTGATTAAGGATAACGGTCACATACAAATGTTTGTAGATGGACGGTCTATTATAGATTGGACGGATAATGGTTCTGAATACGGACCAATATTAGGCGCTGGTAAGCTAGCTTTTCGTCAAATGAAATGGACTCGGTTTCAATACAGAGACCTGAACGTTTGGGAATTAAAAAAGTAGTTTACGGTTTAGCTACAAACTGAGAGAAATTCACAGTTTGATCCGTTTGAATAGACTCCAAAGCAGCATCGGCTAATTGATGCGCAAGCACACATTCAGTCTCCATCACATTGGTGTGTAAACCCGTGTTTATTCCTTCTAAAAACTGACGCAGTTCTTCTAAGTAAGCGTCTTTATAGCGTTCGGGAAAGGAATGGTTGTAAGGCTCGTGGCTCATACCCTCTTTTGTGTATACGTTAAGTGCAGTATTCCTTTCGTTCTCCACTGTCATCATGCCCTTTTCTCCAAATACCTCAATACGTTGGTCGTAGCCATAAGCTGCGGTTCTGCTTGTATCTATAGAACAAACCATTCCGTTCTGGAATTTGATATTTACCAGCACAGTATCGTAATCGTTAAAGCTTGCAATGGTGGTATCGTAAGTATGGCCAATGGCATGAACAGATTCTGGCGCCAATGCACCGAATAAGAACATGAGCATATCGAAATCATGAATGAGCATATCATGAAAGATGTTTCCGGAAATTTTCAAATACTCATAAGAAGGCTTCGGGTTGTCTCTAGAACTGGCTTTAACAATTCTATAATCTCCTAACTCTGAAAGGCGATTTTTGAGGGCTACAAAGTTCTTATCAACCCTGCGTTGGAAACCTAGATGTAAAGCCCTGTTGTTCTCTCGCGCCAGCTTAAAACACGTATGAATCTCATTTACAGAATGCCCAACAGGTTTTTCTGTGAATACATGCTTTCCTGCCTGCAAAGCGCGTCTAATGTAATCGAAGTGCACATCGGTTGGAGAAGCAACCACCACAGCATCTAGCTCATCATCCTTTAAGACGTCATCTAACTGAGTAGACCACTTGCAACCGTATTCTTCTGCTACGGATTGCGCCAGTTTTTCGTTGGTATCAACTACATATGCAAGTTCAAACTCGTTAAGTAGTTTGATGGAATGAAGATGAAAGTTACCTGCGCGACCTAGGCCGACAACACAAATCTTGATTGCTGAATTCATTCGGGAAAA
>JBLIGB010000135.1:0-4814 GCA_047636795.1 Bacteroidia bacterium
ATCGATACTGAAAACAGGAATTCCGTTATCTAAATGATGAACCTGAGGTTCTATCAATTTCACATCTTTTATGGTGCCAAATTGGGGTGCTATAGTTCTATCAAGCATTCGATTCTCTTTTATAAATGAGTGTTGAAGAGTTGGTTTTAGTTACGCTTGTCATAACTATCCGCTGCAAATCTTCTCTCGTTACTGCCATGTACTTGTCCATCTCCGTATTGATAGTTTCTGCATCTCCACTTATTTCGTGGTAAGCCAATCCGATGGCCCGATTTAGCAAGCTCATTTCTGCAAATTCATTATTTGCTTCAACCTGGTTTTTTACTTTTTCAAGTTCAGAACTCGCAACTAGTTCATCTCGAAGTAATTCTACTTCTTCCCAAATGGCACTTTCCGCCTCTTCAATTGAAGCCTCCTGCGAAATATACCCAGCAATGCTGAATAAGCTTGGGTCGCGTTCGCCCATTACAAAAGAGCCAATGCTTGTAAAGAGACGTTTATCCTTTACCAATTTCTGGTACAGCCGAGACGAATCGCCACTGCCAAGAATATCCGAAAGCAAGTCCCAGATTGGATAATCATCATCCATTTTGTCACACATGTGAAACGAAATGTAAATGGCTTCCAAAGGAACAGGTCGGGTTACTTCAAGTCGTCTTGCTTCGGTTTGTTTAGGTTCGGTTTTAAGTTTGCGTACTGGTTTTTCATCTTTATTAATTGGAGTAAACCACTTTTCAGAAAGCGCCTTAATGGCCTCCAATTCTACGTTTCCAGCCACAACCATTACGGCATTTTTTGGCTTATAATGTTTGCTGAAAAATGCCTTCACATCGGCCATTGTGGCTTCTTCAATATGCCTTTCTTCCTTGCCGATGGTTGCCCATTTATAGGAATGCTCCTTAAATGCAAGCGGTCGCATCAATAGCCAAGCATCGCCATAAGGCTGGTTTAAATAGCGTTGGCGGAACTCTTCAATAACTACACTGCGCTGCACTTCCAAGCTCTTTTCTGTAAACGCAAGATTCAGCATGCGATCGCTTTCCAGCCAAAAGGCTGTTTCCAGATTCTCAACTGGTAGAGTGATGTAGTAATTGGTAATATCTGTGGAGGTAAAAGCATTGTTTGAGCCGCTAGCCATTTGTAATGGCGAGTCATAGCTTGGTATGTTTGCCGATCCACCGAACATTAAGTGTTCGAAAAGGTGTGCAAAACCGGTTCTTTCAGGGTCCTCGTCTCTCGAACCCACATCATACATAATGTTTAGGCAGGCAAGTGGAGTGGATGTGTCTTGGTGGACTATAACCTTCAGGCCATTGTCGAGTGTAAAACGTTCAAAATCTATTCTTCCCATCTGCCCGCAATGATACGTGGCCTAATTTTGACCACCAACGGTTGCTGACCTTTTATTCGTGAATAGCAGTTGACTAAAGTTGCCGCAGTGCTACCGACTTCATATTTGGGATAGATGGGAAATGTTTATCTACCATTCTGATGATGTAAACGATGGCTACTGTTGGCCGGTTACAGACCGCAATGGACAGTCCGTTTCAGGTGGCACATTCTTCTTTGTGGCGGAGGTTAACTCTTACTCAAGAAGTGGTTCGGTATATGTGATTCCCTAGGTTTTCTACAGCACTTTTGTTTTGGCGGCCGTCTCTATGAGATGGCCGCTTTCATTTTTGCGAGACCTTCGATTTTGTCACATGGAAAGCATTCCTGAAAACTGTGAAGAAGTAAACGGTTTTAGTGGCTATTTCTCGAACGAAAAGCCCTATTTTCGGCACACCAAAAAGCAAAATCATATGAATATTCATGAATATCAAGCGAAAGGAATTCTAAGCGGATTCGGAGTAACTATTCAAAGAGGAAAAGTTGTAGATAAGTTGGAAGATGCTGTGTCTGCCGCTAAGGAATTAAATGCTGAAACGGGAACCGAATGGTTCGTGGTTAAGGCGCAAATTCACGCTGGTGGTAGAGGTAAAGGAACGGTTGAAGAAACTGGCTCTCACGGAGTTGTTCTTGCAAAAGGGTTGGATAAAGTTGAGGAAACAGTAAAAGGAATCCTTGGCGGACATCTTGAAACTGCTCAGACTAACGGAGTCGGTAAATTGGTGAGCAAGGTTCTAATTTGCGAAGATGTTTACTATCCAGGTGAAGCCGAAACAGAGGAGTTCTACATGAGTGTACTCATGAATCGCGCAACTGGTAAAAACATGATTATGTATTCTACCGAAGGTGGAATGGACATTGAGTCTGTTGCGGAAAACACTCCAGAGTTAATTTTTAATGAAGAGATTGATCCAGGTTTAGGATTGCAGGGCTTTCAAGCACGTAAAATTGCTTTCAATCTTGGCCTTTCAGGAGCAGCTTTTAAAGACATGACAAAGTTTGTTGCCGCGCTTTACCAAGCATACGTAAGCAGCGATAGCAGCATGTTTGAAATCAATCCAGTTTTGAAAACTTCGGACAACCGAATTATGGCTGTTGATGCCAAGGTTACTATTGATGATAATGCATTGTATCGTCATAAGGATTATGCTGACATGCGTGATGAGTCTGAAGAAGACCCAACAGAAGTTGCAGCCGCAAAAGTTGGTTTGAGCTACGTAAAACTAGACGGAAACGTTGGTTGCATGGTAAACGGAGCTGGACTTGCTATGGCTACTATGGATATGATTAAGTTGCTCGGTTTTGAGCCTGCAAACTTCTTGGACGTGGGTGGTACTGCAGATGCAGCTAGAGTTGAGCAAGCTTTCAGAATCATCCTAAAAGACCCGAATGTTAAAGCCATTTTGGTAAACATCTTTGGAGGAATTGTAAGGTGCGATAGAGTGGCGCAGGGAGTTGTAGATGCTTACAAGAACATGGGAGAAATCAATGTTCCAATCATTGTTCGTTTGCAAGGAACCAATGCTGTTGAAGCAAAAGAAATAATTGACAATAGCGGACTGAAAGTAATGTCTGCGATTGCGTTGAAAGAAGCAGCTGAAAAAGTAAAAGAGGCGCTTTCGTAAGCTCTTAAGTTAGAATTTTGAAAGCCCTGTCCGATACGGATGGGGCTTTTTTTATGGCTAAATCCAGCCCTTTAGTTTGTAGTAGATAATGGCGCAGTACTCTCTTAGTACAAGGATTTCATATCTCAAATAGCTCCAAAAGTTGTAGCGCCAGGCTAGAGACACTTTTTGTCCATTTTTCTTTCCGCCTTTAAGCTTTTGCTCGCTTATTGGCTTTTCGAATGATGGAAGGCCGCCAACGTTTTTCAGTCCAGCTTTCTGTAAGGAGCGAATGGAGCGATACATATGTTCTGGACTTGTGATTACCAGAACTGGAGATTCGTTTCGTGCCTCTAATATTTCGGAAATGTGCGAAGCTTGAGACTGTGTATTGGTACCAATTGGTTCATAATGGATTCTCAAACTATCTACACCTCGGATAATCAGCTCATGTGCCATCAAATCTAGCTGATGCGTACTCAGGCTATCATTATCATAAGGATGCGCAATAATCACATCCGCTTGCGGGAAGTTGATCGCAGCTTCCGATGCGTAATACGTTCTTATCAGTCCATCGGCACTGGGCATACCACTGCCACCAAGTACGACAATCACTTCAGGGTTTCCTTTAAGCGCATTGCAGTGCGTTCCTAATTGATGGTATGCGAAATAAGGGATGTCTGTGAGTGCCAAGGCCATCGTGGCAATGGCGAATATTCCGAAAAAGAGCAAAAACCAGCGAGTCACTTTCTTCAAATATTTCATGAGCGCGCTCGAATGTAGGTTTAAAAATTGTGAGAAGACCGATTGGAACTAGACCTACTAGGTTTCAAAACCTAGCAGGTCTTTTTGTTATCCCAACATCTCCAACCAACCCGTATATTCTACGAGATTCTCACCACTTATTTTTAGTTCGATGTAGTACAGGTAGGAACCGCGGGGCATTAGATGGTCATTAAAGGTACCGTCCCATCTGCCATGAACATCGTCCGTTTCAAAGATCTTAGTGCCATCGAGTGTTCTTATTTCCCAGTGAATGGAGAAAGGTTTAAATAGCGTGTCAGCATATGTGTAGTAGTAAACAGGAAACCACGAATCATTCATTGCATCTTCATTAGGGGAAAATGCAACGGGAATATACATGTACCGCGCACAGTAATACAGTTGTAAATCATATACGGTGGTGTCAGAACCGTTAAAGCCTAAGCACTTTATTCCACCAAGTCCATGTGGGACATTCTGTATTTCGAAAGGCTGTCCACTTTCTAAGAATTCGGGATTGAAATAGCCTCGATACCAATGAACAGAATCAAAAGGTTCGGAACATGTTAGAATGAAATTGTCAAAATCTTCCTGCTGTGAGTAACAGATAACCGAATCAACAGCCACATCAATCTCCTGCTTGGCGTAATACTGAGGTAGTTGCGGTTCGTCCTCAAAGCATCCGCATAGTACTGGAATCAAAAGAAATAGGAGATAACGTTTCATCTGTACCATGGTCTAATTTGATATCTGACTCCTACATCTACGCTTGCCATGCCACCAATCTTTTCCATTGTTTTATCAAGATAGGAGGAGAGCCCTGCCTCAATCACCAACATGTCTTTCAATTGGTAGCCCGCACGGAAGCTCAATCGGTTATTGTCGGCAATGCCTAATTGCCCATACGCCATGTCTTTATAAGTGATGGTGACGTAGCCCGAAAAGAGACTGATATTGTTTCTATCCGAGATTATTTCGGCAACAAACTCAGGACTGATTGTAACGCCATCTCCTACATTGAAATGGTAATTGGCTTTCATCTTATTGCGTATTACTCGA
>JBLIGB010000136.1:0-4794 GCA_047636795.1 Bacteroidia bacterium
TTCTCTAACCGTTCTTTAACGTCCTTTTCTGCAGCCTCAAACTCTGGGGTATCTGTCGGTATTTTACCTGTGCTAATCTCGTGCGCCAAATAATCTCCAACGGTATAAGGAAGAACGAAATATCCGTCTGCCAAACCTTGCATGAGTGCGGATGCCCCCAATCTGTTTGCTCCGTGATCTGAGAAGTTCGCTTCTCCAGCGCAGTAGCAACCTGGAATGGTTGTCATCAAGTTGTAATCAACCCAAACACCACCCATTGTGTAGTGAACCGCTGGGTAAATCATCATTGGCGTTTTGTACGGATTCTGATCAACAATCTTCTCGTACATCTGGAAGAGGTTACCATACTTGGTCTCAACTACTTTCTCTCCCAACGCACGAATTTGTTCTGTAGTCGGATCGTGAAGGCCGCTTATGAGCGCTTCGGTAGTTCCATAGCGCATAAATGCAGCACTAAAATCAAGATAAACAGCTTCGCCTGTTGCATTTACTCCATAACCAGCATCGCAACGCTCCTTAGCTGCTCTTGACGCCACATCACGCGGAACGAGGTTACCGAATGCTGGGTAACGTCTTTCCAAGAAATAGTCGCGGTTTTCTTCTGTTAACTCTGTTGGCTTGCGCTTTCCTTCGCGGATTGCTTTAGCATCCTCTAAATTTTTAGGGACCCAAATTCTACCATCGTTTCTCAACGACTCAGACATCAATGTCAATTTAGACTGATGATCTCCAGAACGTGGAATACACGTTGGGTGAATTTGTGTGTAGCAAGGGTTTGCGAAATACGCTCCTTTTTTGTGGATTTTCCATCCAGCAGTAACGTTAGAACCCATTGCATTTGTGCTCAAGTAAAATACGTTTCCGTAACCTCCACTTGCAATAATAACAGCATGTGCCGAGTGCCTTTCAACCTCACCAGTAATCAAGTTACGAGCAATAATCCCTCTTGCTTTTCCATTAACCAAAACAACATCCAACATTTCATGTCGGTTGTTCATTTCAATCTTGCCTTTGGCAATCTGACGGTTCATTGCAGAGTAGGCGCCCAACAACAATTGCTGCCCTGTTTGCCCTTTTGCGTAGAACGTTCTCGATACAAGAACACCACCGAAAGAGCGGTTATCTAAAAGGCCACCGTAATCTCTTGCAAACGGAACACCTTGGGCAACACATTGATCAATAATATTAGAAGAAACCTCCGCCAAGCGATAAACATTAGCTTCTCTAGAGCGGTAGTCACCACCTTTTACGGTATCGTAGAACAAACGGTAAGTAGAATCGCCATCATTCTGGTAATTTTTTGCGGCATTGATTCCACCTTGAGCGGCAATAGAGTGTGCTCTTCTTGGGCTATCCTGATAGCAAAAGGCTTTTACATTGTAGCCCATTTCTGCAAGCGATGCAGAAGCAGCTCCACCTGCAAGCCCTGTTCCTACAACGATAATATCGATGTGGCGCTTGTTTGCTGGATTTACAACGTTAATAGCGTTTTTATGGTTGGTCCATTTATCTTTTATAGGACCGGTAGGTATCTTGGAATCCAATGACATGGGTTGAAGATTTTATTGTGTAATGAAGTGATAAACCGCTACGAAAACGAATCCTAGTGGCACAGCAACAGCATAAACGTTAGATGTTTTCTTAATAACAGCTGTGTACTTACGATGGTTGAAACCTACCGATTGAAATGCCGACTGAAATCCGTGCAATAGGTGTAGAGAAAGGAAAACAAAAGACAGAACATAAATACCAACTCGAAGAGGGTCGTGGAACTTTTCGTGAAGCTCAATCCAGTAACGCATACCGCTTTCGGAGTCCGCTGGGTTTATCAGACCAGACATATCCCCTTGAGCATATTTGACAGTCATTTCGTGCACCCAAAAATCATAAAGGTGAAGACCTAAGAACAGCATAATTGTAATGCCACTAATAATCATATTCCTACTCATCCAAGATGAATTTTTGCCACCTTTATTCATGGCGTACTTGATGGGACGGGCAGCTCTGTTTTTTAGTTCTAATACAAAACCCATCACCAAGTGAAAAATGACACCGAACATCAATACTGGTTGAAGGACAAACTGTACGAGTGGATTGGTGCCCATAAATTGCGACACTTCGTTAAAGGAATCTTCACTTACCACAGAAATCATGTTGATAGTAAGGTGCTGGAGAAGAAAGATTATTAAGAACAAGGCCGATAAGGCCATTGCAAACTTTCTAACAATTGAACTGGACATTAGGTCTAATTTTATAGTTGAAACCCTTGTGGGTTAAGCAATTCCGCGCAAATGTAATACCTGATCATCTAAGGGTAAGTCTCACAATTTATTTAGAACGGTTCTTAATAGGACCAACTCTCTTTTGCAAGCATACTTGAATAACATACTTTTGGGCAACAAGTTCAAAATATGAGATACGATAGAATTGACACCGAATTATTTGTAACGAACAGAAAACATTTTATAGAGGGGATTGTGCCCCAAAGTGTAGCTGTTTTTAATAGCAACGATGTGATGCCAACCAATGCGGATGGCACCATGAAATTCAAGCAAAACAGCGACTTGTTTTACTTGTCTGGCGTTGACCAAGAAGAATCTATTTTGGTTTTGGCGCCAAACGCCCGAGAAGAAAAGCATCGGGAAGTCTTATTCCTGAAAGAAACCAATGAAAAAATTGCCATTTGGGAAGGCGCTAAACTGAATATTGAACAAGCACAGCAGGTTTCTGGAGTTCAGACGGTGTATTGGTTAGCCGATTTTAATCGGGTTTTCAATTCGTTGGTGAATGAGGCTTCGCACATCTATCTCAACTCAAACGAACATGGCCGCGCTACCGTTGATGTAGAAACTCGCAATGTCAGATTTGTAAAGTGGTGTATGGATAAATATCCTTTACACAAATTTAGAAGATGCGCACCCGTTATGGAGCGCCTTCGTGCTGTGAAATCTAAAACGGAAGTCTTGCAGCTTCAAGAGGCTTGCAACATCACCGAGAATGGTTTTAGAAGACTACTGAAAACAGTAAAACCGGGCGTATGGGAATACGAATTGGAGGCGGAATTGATTCATGAGTTCATTAGCAACCGCGCTCAAGGATTTGCTTACGAGCCAATTATTGCTTCCGGTAAAAGCTCATGTGTTTTACATTACACAGACAACAACCAGCAGTGTCAAGAAGGTGATATTCTATTGTTAGATATTGGTGCTGAATATGCTAATTATGATGCAGATTTATCTCGGACAATTCCTGTGAGTGGTAAATACACCGAACGCCAAAAGGACGTTTACAATGCTGTTTTACGGGTTCAAAAATCCTCTATAGAAATGCTCAAACCAGGAACAATGCTTCAACAATATCACAAGGAAGTTGGTTTGCTCATGCAAAATGAACTTTTGAAATTGAAGCTGATTGATAAAACAGACATCAAGAATCAGGACCCAAAATGGCCTGCATACAAAAAATATTTCATGCACGGAACAAGCCATTTCCTTGGTTTAGACACACATGATGTAGGTAATTGGGATATGCCGATGGAAGAAGGAAATGTGTTCACTTGTGAGCCTGGGATTTACATTCTTGAAGAAGGTATTGGCGTGCGTATTGAAGACGACATCTTACTTACTGAGAAGGGGAATTCTAACTTGATGAAAAACATCCCGAAGGAAGTGGAGGAGATTGAGGAGTTGATGAATAGTTAATCGCGCGCGAAGACTCAGAGAAAACTAAGAATTACAAATCCCCACCTGCGGCACTCACTTTTAAAGAGGGTAGAGCTCATTCCTTCTTCACAAGGAGGTGTCGAGGAACGAGAAGAAGGATTTGTTTAAGTATTTGGAATGACAAGAAAACTATTGATGATTCCAGGGCCGATTGAATTCGACCCAAGTGTGATGGAGAAAATGGGCCAGCCGACTTCAAGTCATGTGGCGCCAGCGTTTATTGAATCTTTTGGACGTGCATTAGAAATGATGCGTGAAGTTTGGCTCGCTCCAAGCGGACAACCTTTTATTGTTGCTGGTTCTGGAACTCTCGCCATGGATATGGCTGGGTCAAACTTGATTGAATCTGGAGATAACGTGTTGGTGGTTTCCACTGGTTATTTCGGAGAGCGTTATGCTGAATTGCTTAAACGTTATGGTGCTAATGTCACTTTCCTGCAATCTGAATTTGGAGATGTTGTTCCTTTAGAAACTGTTGAAGCAGAACTCGCCTCAGGCAAATACAAATTGATGACATTCACACATGTTGATACATCGACCAGTGTTTTGGTTGATGCAAAAGCGATGGGTGCTTTAGCTCAGAAATACAATGTGTTAAGTATTTTGGATGGCGTTTGTTCTGTTGCTGGAGAAGAAATTAGACAAGAAGAATGGGGAATTGATGTAGTTGTAACGGCTTCGCAAAAAGCCGTTGGCGTTCCTCCTGGATTGGCACTTTTAGTGGTTTCTGAGCAAGCCATGAATGTTTGGAAAAACAGGAAAACACCTGTCGGGAATTATTACTGCGATTGGAGTTTATGGCTTCCGATAATGCAAGCTTATGAGGGACGAAAGCCTTCCTATTTCGCCACGCCACCCGTCAATCTTATTCAAGCATTAGAAAGAAGTTTAGAACTTATCCTTGAAGAAGGAATGAACGCTTGTTTTGCTCGTCATAAGCAACTTGCACAGAAGTTTAGAGATGAAATGAGTTCGCTTGGAATGGAATTCATTCCAAAGTCAGAAGCGGTTCAGGGAAATACACTTACCGCACCTTACTATCCAGAAGGAGTAAGCGGAGGTGAATTCCTAG
>JBLIGB010000137.1:0-4695 GCA_047636795.1 Bacteroidia bacterium
CGTTGCAAAAGGACTCAAAGGAATTCTATCATCGGAGTTCGATTATTGGAAGGCGGATATAAAATTGGAAGGTAAATTCCGAATTCGGAAAGTGGGAATGGAGTTTTGGCAATTATGCGCTGGATGGATTTCTAACCCTGTTCCTTACTTGAGGATGTACACGCCAAAGGCCAATTTTGAAAGGCTTTCTGTTTTCTCGCCCAACTCTTTTGAAACCATTCGGCCCAATGAATTCTTGAATCAATATCTGATTTCGGTACATCAGCGCCACAATTTTGGGCCTGTAAAAACGGGCATTAAATGGATTTGCCCAGAATTTCATTTGGTCAATAGTTTTGGAATTGGGTGGCTAACGAAACCGCAAATTCATACGGGACTGAAAATCCAAGATATAAGTAAAGGGCTTTTCGAAACAGGAATTGTGATTGAAGACCTCATTAAGGTAAATCTGCTCGGAATCGGGGGGGGTGTTTTTTACCGCTATGGTGCCTATTCATTTTCCAAAGAAATTCACAACTTTGCGTTTAAATTAAGCATGAAAATTGGCTTCTAAAGATGCTGTTAGCTTTAAGGTAGAACCACCCGTAAATGGTGGCCGTAGGTTGGTGATAACCGATATCCACGGTTGCAACAAGACCTTGGGGAAATTGCTAAAACAGGTTGGTCTGACCCAAGACGACCAACTGTTTCTATTGGGGGATTTTATCAATCGCGGGCCGCGAAGCAAGCAGGTTCTAGACCGAGTTTTACAATTGTGCGATGATGGGTATAGTGTTTACTCGCTGATGGGAAATCACGAGGAAAACCTATTGCATATCGCTGCGAAAAACCCAGATGAACTTGCGGTGCTGTTAGAACCGAGAAACTCGGTAAATCTCCTCAACAAAAAGGGAAATGTGAGAGGAAGGTTTTTCAAGTTCATCCGTAAGCTGCCCTATTTTTATGAGTTAGACGACTACTATTTGGTGCATGCTGGCTTTAACATTAAGATAAGTAAGCCGCTTACCGATTCGCACGCTATGGCTTGGATGCGCAACTTTTCCATTGACAAAAAGCTAAACGGACGGAAGGTATTGTTTGGACACACGCCAACAAAAATTTCCAAAATCAAAGCCCAAATTGAATCCAAATCGAAGTCAATTTGCCTTGATAATGGTTGTTCACATAATTACCTGGGTAAGGAATATGGCCACTTGGTGTGTTATGACTTAGATAGTCAGAAGCTATTCAGTCAGAAAAATATCGATTGAGTTTACTGAAATGTAAACCCTACGCTTAGTATGAATCGATGATACTGTTCGTTGAGAGCGGCATCGATTAACGGATTACCGTTATCATCCAGAATTGATTGTTCAATTCGGTTTCCAGCGCTGACAAATTGATAACCCAAGGATACGTTGAGCAAGGCATGCCCGCCTAATTTGAAGGAAATGCCTAAGGCTGGCTCTAGTGAAAAACCGTCCCATTTATACCAATCCGAATCAAGGGTCTGGTCCAGTTCTTCGAATGATGCAAAGTGATATCCACCCTTGAAATCAATAAATGGTCGAATTCTTCCTCTGGCAAAATTCAAGCGTGTCTGCCCAAAAACGGAAACCTGATGCTCTTGTTGGTTGTTGCCATCTTCGGACTGAAAGGTATACGATAGTCCAGGCCCAATAAAGAAGATATTTCCCAGAAGAATCCCGAATGAACTCGCTAGCCGTGGTGCTGGAAATTTGCGCCCAGCCACATTAAGAGATGACTCTCCTCTTGAGAATGAAGTAACACGTGTGGTTTTACCAAGTTGAAACCCGACAGCTACCTCTGTAATATTATTGAAGCGGATGATTTTGTTTTTCTTTTGCTTGTCCTGAGCAGTAGCATCAGCGCCAAAAAGGGAGAGGAAGAATAAACCGATAATGAGCAATTTCATGTATTCAACGGATTAGGTTCAGAGCTTTAAACGATAACCTAGTAGCGATATTATTGAAAAGTCAGCCACTGGTGGGTTACAGGCGGGTAAAGAAATCACCAAGCTAATGTGAAGAACCTGGGTTTTGCCACGACCTTAAAGTGGTTCAGATTTAAAGGAATCGTTAAAACTCTTATTTAGCATGAACAAGACCGTTGCTGGTTAAAGAGATAATTTATCTTTGCGCAATAACCAGCTCAAAACATGAAAAAACTTATACTTCTATCACTTGCAGTTATCGTTTCATTCAATATCCATGCTCAGGATTGTGAGGATTTATTTATCTCGGAATACCTAGTTGGTTCTGGAAACAACCGTGCGTTGGAACTTTATAACCCCACTGATGCCCCGATAGATTTAGTTGGCTACAAGGTTGGGCGCTTTCGTAATGGTGCTGCAACACCGATGTTGTTAGACCTATCTGGAACTGTTCCTGCTCTTGGAACGTTTGTTATTGTAATTGATAAAACAACTGTTGGTGGAACCGGTTTTGAAGAGCCAGCTGACCCAGAGCTAATTGCTTTGGCTGATACATTAGTAAACCCAGTTTACAATGAGGCTAACTCTCCATTTTATTTCAATGGTGATGATGCTGTTCCGTTGATAAAAGGAGACCCTTCGAGTCCAGAAAGCCTGTTGGATGTGGTTGGAAAAATTGGTGAAGATCCAGGAGTTGCCTGGTCCGATGCTAGTGGAGGATGGTGGACAACCGATAAAACGTTGTACAGAAAACCAGGTGTTCTCAAAGGTGTTAGTACCAATCCGGCCGTATTTATGGTAGAAACGGAGTGGGATAGCCTTCCTGAGAACACATATTCCAATTTAGGATGGCACACTTGCGACTGTGCCTCGGTTGGTGTAAACGACAACGAAGTTAGTAAAATGAACATGTTTCCAAACCCAGCGGCTGATAAGCAATTGATGGTTTCAACTTCACAGAGCATGGAATCTATTCAGGTATTTAACATACTTGGACAAGAAAAAGACCGTGTGATTTTTGCGCAAGCAATAGACAAGCACAGATACAATTTAGAGCATCTTCAAACAGGGGTTTATATTTTGCGCGTTACGCTTAGAAATGGAGCAATCCTTTCTAGGAAAGTAATGTTGGGTAAATAATCGCTTCGGATTAATGTTTCGTTTTCTTTTCGCATTTATGGCGGTTGCATTTTTTGCAACAGCTGCTCAGGCCCAAAAAACGCGTATTTATGGCGTGGTGAAAGATGCTAGTTCTGGTGAGACGCTCATTTCTGCCAACGTACTCGTTGCGGATGGCCAAGGCGTTGTGACCGATTTTGATGGTAAGTATTCTATTCAATTACAAAACGGAACCTACACTATTAAAATCTCCTACATTGGATACGAACCAACCACAAGAGAAATAAAAGCTACAGGAGGCCAGTTAGAGGTGAACTTTTCGCTAAAAACGATGACCTTAAACGAAGTCAGGGTGGTGGCCGATATGGCCCTTGATAGAGAAACTCCTGTTGCATTTACCAACATAGATCCTCAAAAAATAAAGGAAGAACTTGGTGGACAGGATATTCCAATGCTACTTAATTCTACGCCAGGAGTTTATGCCACGCAGCAAGGTGGTGGAGCGGGAGATGCGAGAGTGACAATCCGAGGTTTCTCGCAAAGAAATATTTCTGTGCAGATTGATGGTGTGCCGATGAACGACATGGAAAATGGTCAGGTTTATTGGAGCAATTGGTTCGGGTTAGATGGCGTAACGCAGCGAATTCAAGTTCAGCGCGGACTTGGCGCTAGCAAGCTGTCTATTCCAGCAGTTGGTGGTAGTATGAATATTCTTACCGCAGGAATTAGCTCAAAGCAGCAAACGGAGGCTTCTGTTACTGTTGGTAACAACAACCTAGTTAGAACCAATATCAGTTATAATTCTGGTCGATTGAAAAATGGCTGGGGTGTAACTGCCGCTTTTGCTTATGATCATCAGGAAGGTTGGGTAGAAAGTACAGGTGCCAATCGCTTTTTCTACTTCCTTAAACTTCAGAAACAGATTAAGAACCATACAATCAGTATTTCGGGAATGGGAGCTCCGCAGAAACGCGAGCAAAGAAGCTTTAAGCAGGCCATTTTTATGTATGACCGTGCTTATGCTGAGCGTGTGGGAGTTGACTTAAATGACATTTCGGTCACCAGTAGCGAAAGCACATTAGCAGGTAATTATGGGAGGCGATATAATGGTCAATGGGGTAATAACCTCACAAGAGATAGAAACAATACTAATGCACAATTGCAATCGCAAAGCGTTGCAGAAAATTTCTACCATAAACCAATATTTAGTCTTAAACACTTTTGGGCAAAAGATAAATGGGCTGTCTCTAATGTTGTTTATGGCTCATTTGGCCGAGGTGGAGGAACTAGATTGTCAACAAATACAGGCTATGATGAGTTTGGCCATTTAGACCTCGATACTTTGTATAACCAAAATATAGAAGGGTCTGTGTTTGTCACTCCTTACGATACGACTTTCGTAAATGACACCACTCAATACAAATCCAAAAGCTTTATACAAGCCAATATGAACAATCATTATTGGTACGGCTTAATCTCTACGATTAATCACAAGATTAATGATGCGTGGGATTTGTCTGTTGGAGTGGATTTCCGGTCTTATTGGGTAGAACGTTTTAGCACACCGTATGATTTGCTTGGTGGAGATTACGTAGTTGTTGTACCCACAACAGGACAGGAAATATTCGACCCCACAGATGTGG
>JBLIGB010000138.1:0-4619 GCA_047636795.1 Bacteroidia bacterium
TTGCCATCAATGCGTATGGTAACTCGCGCGATATTTCAGCGGTTGGCGGTATTCAGTACAATTATGACATCAGTAAAAAGTTCATGTTAACTGCAGGTTCTGAGTACATCTATAATCATGTAACTGATGAAATGCTAGGTTACCAAAGAGTGATTGATCAGCAGGTTGGCTCACTTGGTACATACGCGCAGTTGGAGTATAAGCCGATTGAACGACTTACGTTGCTTGCAGGCGCGAGATTTGACCACGTTAATATTAATGGGGATTACGACTTAGGTCAAGAGCGGTTTGAAAACCAACTAAATTTGAATGTAGTTGTTCCAAGATTTTCTGCCATGTTTGAGGTAACGAAAGGACTTAAATTACGCGCATCCTTTGCTCAAGGGTATCGCGGGCCGCAAGCGTTTGACGAAGACCTGCATATTGAAACGGTTGGGGGAACGGCAAGGTTCATTCAAATTGATGCAGATTTGGCAGTTGAGAGGTCTAACAGCGCATTGTTTTCGATGAATTTTGACCGTGTGATTAAGAAGTGGCAGATGAATTTTGTAATAGAGGGTTTTTACACCAAACTGAATAATCCGTTCATTTTCTCCGGCCAAACGGAACTTCCTAGTGGTGTAGCCGTGATTACCAAAAGAAATGGCTCTGGCGCAACGGTTGCAGGTGTAAATTTGGAAGCGAATGTGGCTTTCGGTAGCAAACTAATCTTTCAATCTGGCGCAACTATTCAAACTGCACATTATTCTGAGGAAGAAGAAATTTGGACACCAGACGATGCAACCGATTCTTCGCCTACCACATCAATCAAAAGATTGTTGCGCACACCGGATGTGTATGGCTTTTTCTCGTTGGTGTATCAACCAATTAAACCGCTTTCCTTATCGTATTCTGGTGTAGTTACTGGAGTAATGAGTGCTCCTCATGTAGTTGACGTGGAAACCGAACGTACGATTATTGAAAGAACGCCAAGCTTTTTCGAGAATAACATCAAAATTAGTTACACGTTTCGTTTTGCAGGCAACTACAGAATTGAAATATTCGCTGGTATGCAGAACATTTTCAATAGCTATCAGAAGGACTTCGATGCTGGCGCAAATAGAGATGCAGGTTATGTGTATGGTCCATTACGACCAAGAACTGTGTTTACTGGTTTGAAGTTCGGTTTAAACTAGCTAGAATTCATTGAAATAATCAGAACCTAGGTTTTCGGAACCTTTCCGATAATTGGTGCAAATTACTTACCCAAATAAAACACCGAACGATTGGGGTTAAGTCAATAGCGCTAGAGAAGACGGATAACTCTTGAGGTGGTTTGTGGGAAGGTAATCTGTAATGTTTTTTCTCCCTTAACATTTGGTTAACTTGCGCGACCAAATTAAAACCACTGAATGAGTACGAACGCACCTATAAAACTCCAGAAAGTTCAATCTACTGGAGATGTAAATGTCTACCTAATCACTTCCAAAAAAGACTTGGATGCAATAACAGAGGTCAAAGAACTCAAGAAGAAAATTGCCGAAAAATTAGGGGATGGAGAATTGGTTTTTTCTGTCCCATCTTCCAAAGGATTAACCATTATTGCCAAGACGAAGAAGGAAAGCGAAACCAGTTATCGTTTTCAATCGGCAAGAGCGTTAGGTGCGAAAATCAAGAGTCTTTTAAATGGCGAAAAGGCGAAACAAACTACGTTGATTTCAACTGCTGATAGCGAAGACACGCTTGCGGTAATTGAGGGAATTGTACTTGCCAACTATCAGTTTTTGATATACAAAACAGGAGATAGAAACAAGCCGAACTCATTGGAAACACTAAACGTGAAAGCGAACGTTTCTGAAGCTGATTTGAAAGAATTGTACGATATATCTGTCGGTACTTTTGCAGCTCGCGATTTTGTAAATGAGCCAGTTATCACGCTTTCAGCTACCGAATGGAGCAAGCGTATTACCAAACTTGGTAAAGACACAGGTTTTAAAACTACTGTGCTTGATAAGAAGAAAATTGAAGCACTCAGAATGGGTGGCCTTTTAGGCGTGAACAAAGGTTCTGTTGAGCCACCAACGTTTAACATACTTGAGTGGAAACCGAAAAACGCCAAGAATAAGAAGCCAATTGTTTTGGTGGGAAAAGGTGTGGTTTACGATACGGGTGGTTACAACATTAAGGTCGCTCAGATGGCCCAAATGAAGTCGGATATGGGCGGTGGAGCTGCTGTTTCTGGAGCCTTTGCTGCTATTGCGGCTAACAAATTGCCAGTTTATGTAATTGGGTTAATTCCAGCTACAGACAATAGAATTGATGGTAAAGCTATTGTTGCGGATGACGTTCTTACTATGATGAGCGGAACTAAAGTTGAGGTGCTAAACACCGATGCCGAAGGACGTTTGATTTTGGCAGATGCGCTTCATTATGCTAAGCAATACGATCCAGAATTGGTAATTGATTTAGCAACATTAACGGGTGCTGCAGCTAGAATAACAGGGCATCATGGAATTTCTATGTGTGCCGATAAAGCCAATACTACCAAGTTGAAGGAAAGCGGTGAAAAGGTTTACGAGCGTATTATGGAATTCCCCATGTGGCGAGAGTATCATGATGCCATCAATTCTGATATTGCCGATATAAAGAACATTGGCGGAGCGGCTGGTGGAAACATCACTTCAGCCACGTTCTTACATCACTTCACGGATTATCCTTGGATTCATCTCGACATTGCTGGCCCATCTTTCATGAATACAGATGTGGATTATAGAGTGAAAGGCGGAACAGGGGTTGGTGTCCGATTGCTTTATGATTTCATCAAACACTCGGTCAAGTAGGGTTTGGTACAGGCTTTCGGAAACGAAATATATAAGTCAGTTGGGCAGAAGTTGGGTAAAAGCCAGGCTTCAGAATTGATTCTGCAACTTAAAGAAGTTCAGAAGAAAGTTAAGCACCCCATTGTTTCAGCCAAGCATTTAGGTCTTAATCTTCAGGTTTTTGTGATTGACTTGAATTTCGCGAAGCATGAAGCTTCGGACTTTCAGCAGATTTTCATCAATCCGGAATTGATTTTATCTAACGCGCCTCTGGTTTCCATGTTGGAAGATGATGTGAGCATTCCAAGGCTGACTGTTTCCATTGAACGGCCCAAACAGATTGAAGTCAGTTTTCTTGATGAGGAATTAACGCAGCAAACCGCAGTGTTTTCCGACCTTGCAGCTAGATGGATATTACATGGAATAGATCAGGTAAATGGAGTTTCCATCATAGATAAATTGAATAAATATCGACAACGTTCTGTGAAAACGCACTTGAAACGTCTTGCAGAACGTATGATTGATACGAATTACAAACTCGAATACGATAGTTAAATGGCGCACTCAAAATTGGTCATCGTCCGTCACGGACAATCTGTATGGAACGCTGAGAACCGTTTTACTGGTTGGGTAAATGTTGACCTTGCTCCTAAGGGAATTAAAGAAGCTGCGGAAGCTGGCGAAAAGTTGAAAGACTATCGCTTTGATAAGGGTTTTACGTCTGCTTTACTGCGTGCTCAAAGAACGCTGAAGCTACTTCTGGAAGTAACTGGACAAACCGATTTAGACATCACCGAAAATCAAGCACTGAATGAGCGCATGTATGGTGATCTTCAGGGAATGAACAAGGATGAAGGGCGTGAGAAGTTTGGAGCTGAGCAAATTCATATTTGGAGAAGAAGTTTTGACACACCGCCTCCTGGAGGCGAGAGCTTGAAAGGAACGGCAGATCGTGTGCTTCCGTACTATAAAGAAGTGATTGAGCCCGAATTGAAAGCGGGTAAAACCATCATTGTTGCTGCACATGGAAACAGTCTGCGTGCACTGATTATGTATTTGGAGAAATTATCTCCAGAGGAAATTCTGAAAACAGAAGTTCCAACGGGAAAGCCAAAGCTTTATGAGTTTGATGCAGACTTGAACGTGATTAAATCTGAATATATCTGAACATTTTCATAGCAACAGATGCACAGATTCGCACAGATTTTTCACAAATTAAAAATGAAATAATCATCGTAATCAGAGAAAATCAGTACATCTGTGTCTAATTCACGGATCTAAGCATTTTGAACTTGGCGTCTTTGCGCCTTTGCGTGAAAAACACAATACCTAATTTCGCAGTATGGATATGATGATGGGAAAATCGCTGGCTCTAGCGATTGATTTTGACGGAACGGTAGTTGAACATAAATTCCCTGCAATTGGGAAGGAAATGCCTTTTGCGTTTGCTACGCTCAAAGAATTACAAAAGAGAGGTCATCGTCTGATTATGTGGACGTACCGACATGGCAAAAATTTGGACGATGCAGTTGAATACTGTCGCAAGAATGGCATTGAGTTTTATGCCATAAACAGAAGTTTTCCAGAGGAGCAGTTTGATCCGAATGAAGCAAGCCGAAAGTTGGATTGCGACATGTTTATTGACGATAGAAATGTTGGTGGTTTCTTAGGTTGGGGTGAGATTTTCAATATTATTCATCCCGAAGCTGGTAGTCAGCAAGGACAACAAGTTCAGAAGCTGGAGAAGAAGAGCTTTTTTGGTAAATTATTTGGAGGATAAATGGCGATATTAAAAACAAGAGATCAGATTGAGTTAATGCG
>JBLIGB010000139.1:0-4510 GCA_047636795.1 Bacteroidia bacterium
TTTATGGCGATATGAAACAATCGAAATCCAGGAACCCTGAAGATGATTGTGAAATACAACGCCCCAAGAATCATTGGGAACAATACCCAAAACACTTTAATATCATCCGTAAACGGAATTTGATAAAAGATGAGGCTTACGAACCAACCCGTGGCTTGACCGAAGTAATAATCGATTTTTTGATCCAATCCCATTGTCTCCTGTGCAAAGGTGAAAATGGGCATAAGGATTGCTACGAAAAGGGCTACAAATTGCTTCATTAATGGTGTTGTATTTAGTTTAGTCTATTAGATGGTTATAGGCAAATGTAAAAATTTGCCCTTGCTTGCCTAAAATTAGATGCCCTTAGTGTCCAATTGCTGTTCCATAAGGGCAATTCCCTCCTTGAAACTGTGCGGATTATATCCCAAATCTCTTCTCGCTTTATCCAAAACAAACCCAGTTTTAGGTGGGCGTTTTGCAGCTTGATTAAGTGTTTCGGAGGAAACAGGATTGATGAGGCTTTTATCTAGTCCGTAATAATCGGCCACTTCCCGCACCAAATCAATAATGCTGAATTGGTCTTTTCCGGAAATGTTATAAATACCCGTTGCGTTTTTATCAACGGCTAAAATACAGCCATCAGCAAGGTCTTCAGCCAATGTTGGCGAACGAAACTGGTCATCAACTACATTAATCGGATTTCCTTTTTCCAACGCACCTTTTGCCCAAAGCACAATATTGGATCGGCTCATATTATCTACGATTCCGTAAACCAAAACCGTTCTCAGAATCGCCCATTTCAGTTTGCTGTTCTGAACGATAAGTTCTCCTTTCCACTTGGCATTTCCGTAATAACTCAATGGATCAGCAACGCCTTCTTCATCATACGGCCCTTCTTCACCGTTAAATATGAAATCGGTAGAAATGTGAATCAAATGGCAGTTGTTTCGCTCAGCTGCATCAACGATATATTGAACCGCGTCTACGTTGGCGCGATCGCAAGCGGCATGATCTAACTCACAATCATCAACCTGAGTCATTGCCGCAGTATGGATGATGGCATCTGGTTTTACTTCGTCAATAACCGAATCTACATTTTCTCGACTTTCAATATCTAAAGAGTGAAAAGTGTAGCCGTTTTGATCCAGCAGTCGATTTTCGCCCCTTGCCGTAGCAATCAACTCAACATCGGATCTGCCCTTGAGTTTGTAAACAACTTTTTGTCCTAGTAGACCATTAGAACCTGTAACGAGAATTTTCTTCGAATTATGCACTTATATCGTTTTTCGTATGAATAACCTGCTTAGATGTGCCTAATACAAATAGCTTTGACAACAATTGTATCTGAGTATCAGGGGGTGATTAAATATATATTCGCTACGTGACGTTTTGAAACTTACAATATTGCACCCCAAATTCTTCCAAACATTTAATTTATTGGTGATTTGCCCAATATAAGATGTTGGTAGCATACTGCATTGAATTTCTTCAATGTGGGCTTCCACGCTGGGCTGCACTAAGAGTATATCAATAAACTCAACCACATCTGATTTTAATACCAACTGCGCCTTGCGCATACCGCCTAACTTATCAAGCATAATTCTATTATCCACTCCAGCATGGCGCAATTTTCTCTCTGAAACGTACTCAGAAGCTCGACTGATAGTTTTAATTTTTACACTCTTGACGCGTGCACTTAGCCTCGAAGCACAACTAACGCCATTTTCGATCAAGGTTTGATACGCTTGACGGCTGTTACGACCATAGCCGCAAACGATTGTATGGTTCTTTAGCTTGTTGATGAATCTGTCCACGCGAATGTGTAATAATAACCTTCTAAATTCCCTATCAATCACATATTTTGTAACCTCCTTTGGTTTCAGCGAATCTAATGAAACTGCCCAGTATGAGGCAAATTGTAAATATTCTTCCCTCAAAAGAAAGTGGTTTTATCTCATTAAACCCAACCTTTGTTACCGTAATTACGGTCATATATACGGTATCCCAAAAATCGAAATCTTCGAAAAAATGTAACCCACAACGCCAATCATCAACGACCAAGAATAATGACAAAGGAAAAATAAATGGCTCGAATACGCTTCAACACAGTCTCAAAGAAGGGCTATAAGTCCCAAACACTTTTACGTTTTGACTTAATAGTCGGCTTGAAATACTGCTTGTGCTCAAGGATAAAGGAACTGATTAGGTAAACGATTATAGGAGACCCGAACGTGAAGAACGACAGGTAAATGAAATACATGCGAATGCTGGTAGTCCTAATACCAAGCTTTTCACCCAGCCAAGAACAAACTCCAAATAGTTGGAATTCAACCAACGATACAACTTTACTTTTCTCTTCAGAACTCATGATTCTTGCTTCAAAATATTGGCGCCCATGCTGCAAATTAAGCATTTTTTATGTTCACAGAAGTTCGTTTTAAGTTCAATCAACGCTTGAGATTCAGCCGCATTCACAACTTTCAACCCTTGATTTGTAAACGCGTTTACTTTGACATTCTTCTCGGCTTCTAGTTGTTGTAATAGCTGTAACCCACGGTCTTGCAATTCAGGTTTTGCTTCGCGATGAGCGGATACAAAAAGAAAAGGTGCAACTGCATTTATAAGAATGTTCCGAGCCATGGTTGTTCCAACTCGTTTCGGTTTTGAACTGGATTCCGTCCCAAAATTGTAGTGTGTTTTCCAATAATTGGAAGGTGAAACTCCTAGGCTTTCAAGTTCGATTTTACCTCGCTGATTAGAAAACCAACCGTAGAAAGCTCCTGTTTTTTGAAACAACGCAGCCAACTGAGCAATTCGAACCGTTGCAAAATTGGCAGGCCGCAATCGAAGAAACTTCCACACCTTTTCGTCTAGTGATTTCAAATCGTATTTATGCTGAAGAAAACCATATTCCTTTTTGAGTTGCTCTGAATATTCGTCTTTCGGGTTTTTTAGAAAACCAGCGTTTCCGAACAAAATCGCTTCTAGTTGGAATAAACTATCTTGATGCTTGGAAAGCACTTTCCAAGGAGTTTGTCTTGCCAATTGTTCAAACGGCTCAGCGTTCACTTTCATCCCAAACGCACGAAAAAGCACAGTCATAAAAGCCTGCTCCAAATCTCCGTTGCATGCATCAACCAGCGAATTCATCCATTCAGACTTCCGCTGCAAACGCCCTATTAATAAGGAGTCGAACCACGCATTTCTGATTAATTCGGGCACTTCCATGAACTGCGCTCCGCAGGGAATTGAGTCTGTTGAATTATTGAGGTTTTCATAACGCCCCAACACCTGGTCAGACACCAAATCCCTCAGCACTAGAGTTGGAAATGAGCCTAAAGAACTCTCCAAATCATCTTCAAAAACTACATGCAAAATGATGTTTGCGTAAGCGGAATCAGATTGGTGATTGTGTTTTAACCAATCAGAACTACGAACATGGATCTCAACATTCCCAGCCCATTCTGTTCCATCAACTTTGATTCGCGAATTGCGGAAATCAGGGCCTGCATCTGTATTCAATCTCCCTGATTTAAGAATTTCCAACGACTGTCCATCAACCGTTTTCAGCCCTTGTGAACTGAACAACCGATGTTGCCAAATGTGATGTAAAAGTTCTTCCTTAGGATAAGGCATGAACTAAAGGTGGTAGTTTTTCGTAATACTGGCACGTTTTTCAATTCAAATTGAGAAAATTTATTTCCCAAATGAAAACACAATCCGTTTACGACTCGAACCGTCAAATTGTAAATGAAAACATCGCTTTGCGTAGATTCGTTCCTATGCTTAGCCGTTTCTTTTTCGGAATCTTTTTACTTCTGTCTTTCTCGGCAAACGCGCAAGAACTTAAACTTGCCAAAATAGTTGTTGGGGACTTCGATTACCTCACCACCGACCATATTGGAAGATTGTACTTAGCAAAAAGAGATGAGCTTTTTCTCTATTCTGAAGAAGGTGACTTGATGTACCAGTACAGTGATTTAAGCCTTGGCACCATCACAAATGTGGACACACGAAACCCGCTAAAACTGCAGGTTTTTTACCCTGATTACGGACAAATAACGCTCTTAGATAACACACTAAGCAGAACGCGAAACAACATTGACCTCAACCGTTTGGGCCTGTCATTGGCGCAACTGGCGTGCGCTTCTTTTGACAACGGATTTTGGGTTTACGACCCCATAATTTTTGGGCTTATTCGGTTTGATCAGGGGCTGAACATCACCAACGAAGTCTCAAATATAAATCAGCTGGTTGGGGCGGAAATTAACCCGAATCAGATTGTGGAGTTTGAAAACTGGCTGTACCTCAATAGCCCGAATGAAGGTGTATTTGTGTTCGATTCTTTCGGTACATACTCCAAGCTGATACCGATTACTGGGGCAAATCGAATTCAAGTTCGAGGAAACGGTGTTTTTCTCGAATTCGAGAATCGACTCATTAAGTATAACCCAGTCAACTTTGAGCAAATGGAAATCGAACTTCCCAGAAAAGATTTCTTAGCACTAAGTATTGAAAAAGACCGCTT
>JBLIGB010000140.1:0-4502 GCA_047636795.1 Bacteroidia bacterium
TGCGCCATCAAAAAGCACCCAAAGAATAAGATTGTAATAACCAAAAAGGTTATTTTGAAGCGTTTCATAAAAAGTTAGTTTTTTGTTGAAATGCAATTTCGCCAGCAATTATGAAAACACAAATGAGATTGCCTTAGATTCGTACAATGCCTTTCGAACCCAAAAACGTAGTTCTTATTGGTGCTGGTCATATGGCCTATCACTTGGGTAAGGAGCTGAAGCGTTCAAATAATAAACTTCTCAAGATCATCAATCGCTCTTCGGAAAATGGCGAGCGATTGGCGTTTGAGTTGGGTTGTCAGTTCTCAATGGATTTCAAAAGTATCCCTGACGAAGCGGATGTAGTAATCATTGCGGTGAAGGATGATGCCGTGAAAGCTGTTGCCGATCAGGTTTCGTGTAACGGAATACTTGTAGCTCACACTTCTGGTGGTGTTCCGATGTCGGCTTTGGAGAATAGCTCAGATAAGATTGGGGTATTCTATCCGCTACAGACAATGCATCGTGAGGCTGAAGTGAACATGAAAGAAGTTCCGTTTTGTATTGAGGGAAACTCGAAATGGAACGAAGGAGTGTTGCTTGAATTAGCTCGTTCGTTAAGCGAGAACGTTCAGGTTTTGAATTCTGAGCAGCGGAAGATTTCTCACATTGCAGCAGTGTTTGCCTGCAATTTCACCAATCATTTTTATGCCTTATCAGAAGAGATTCTGGAGAAGAATGGAATGAGTTTGGATATTCTTAAACCGCTCATCAAGAAGACGGCTGCCAACATTCTTACCGACCATCCGAAAGCATTACAAACGGGTCCAGCAAAACGAAATGATGCCAAGGTGATGAAAGAGCATTTAGAATTGCTCTCTCCGGAATTGAAGAAGTTGTATCAGGATGTGAGTGAGAGCATTATTAAGATGCACAAGACGTAAAACAGAAACGCTGCTCAATTATCCGTAGTGCTTCGTGAATTAAGCTTCCGTTTTCTTAGACTTGAAATCCATTCCTAAGTAAGGAACGCATAGTACGATTATCATTAAGACGCCTTCCATAGGTTTCAGAATATGGAAAGTTGAACCAATGGCCGGGTGTACGTGCCAGAAATCATGTAATTCTAGCGACTTATTTAGCACCAGCCATGTATTCTCGCAACTATCAATAGAGTAAGGAACGATCAAACAGCTGTACATAAATATGACTGTCACTAAAGCTGCAGTCGCCAAAAACCATACTTCCAACCGCATGTAAATCGGTTGACGTTTCAGACTTGATCTTACTCCAAGAATTCCGATGCCAGAAATTAAAAGTGATGCCCCCAATAGATCCAAAACAATATCATTGAACTCAAAATACATGGTGTAATGCGGAAATAGGACGACATGCTGATACCATTCATCAAAAAGCATAATGGGTAATCCAAGAACCACGGCACCGCCAAACCTACCCACCAACGGGAATAGCAACAGCGCAAGCAATCCATACATGGCAGCATGAATGAACTCAATATTCATTTCAGTAAGCACAAAGAAATGAGCAACGAGCAAAAGCAGCGTGACGCCAAAAAAACCTGTGAACCGTAATTCCAACTGCCCGTTTCGCACAACGATAAATACTGCTCCAACCAGTCCAATAGCCACCAGCATGAGTACTATGGCTACAGCCGTTTCATAAATCGCCAGCGACAAGACATTCATTATTTCCACCGATAAATCGACAAAAATATCATGTGCAAAAAGAAGAAAAGCAACATAGGTGCAAACAAGAATTAGATTAACTATTCTGTGTTTTTCAAACCAATATATTGTTCCTTGAATCATCTATTCACAAGCTTGATGAGTGCTAGAGCTAATCTATCCAGCTCATCTAGAGAAGTGTATAAATGAGGGCTAATTCTTATTCCGTTCAGACCATTCCAATCAATCAACCCAACGTGTAAACCATCCGTGTCAAACAGGAAATCTGCAATTTCTTGTGCCTTCAAACCATCAATAGAAAAGGTAGCCATTGCTCCACTGGAATCAGGTTTCAAGGAAGTATGGAGTCTAAATCCTTTCAGTGTTTTTACCTGTTCTACCCAATAGTTTTTTAGGTAATTGAAACGATTATTAATCGTTTCCAAACTAATGTTTTGGTGAAAGGCAATGGCATCAAGAACCGCCATCTCCGCAGGAAAAGAGCGTGCACCAAGGAGTTCAAACTTTCGTATATCTGAACTCTTTGGCTCCCAATCTGAGAGCAACGGCCAAACATTTGAAATCTTATTCTTCTTAATAACCAACGCACCTGTTCCGAATGGTGCTCCCAACCACTTATGTAGTGAAGTTGCCATATAGTCGCATCCAATTTCTTTGAAGGAAAATGGAATATGAGCCAAACTATGAGCCGCGTCCAACACAACTTCGCAGCCAAGACCTTGTGCCATTTCTGTTATCTCTTTTACAGGCATTATCTGTCCTGTCCAATTAATGACGTGCGTAAGGTGTACCACTTTAGTCTTTGATGTAATCGCCTTTCGATACAAATCAACAACCTCGTTATTATCTTCAATTGGTAACGGAAGTTTTACTTGCCTTAGCACAATTCCGTCTCGTTCAGAACGCTGATTCCATTGGTTGAGCATAAAAGGATAATCAAAGTCTGAAACAACCACCTCATCTCCAGCTTCCAGTTTGAGACCAAAAATCACAGTCCCAAGCCCCTCCGTTGTGTTCCGATTAATAGCTAATTCTTCCTTATCGCAGCCTAGCAAATTCGCTAGCTCAGCTCGCAGCTTTTCTCGCTTTCCATCCACATCTTTCCACATAAAATGCGATGGAGCAGCATTGCTTTTCTCGTACATTTTAATGTGCGACTGCTGAACAATAATCGGCTGTGGTCCAACCGCTCCATTGTTCAAGTTCACTACTTCAGAATCTAGACTGAACTGCTGGCGAACATTCATCCAAAAAACTTCATTGGTATCAAGACTAAGCTCATTAGGAACTAACAAAGGGCTGGCTTCCGCTCCATGTATACGAGACAATAGTGGTATCGCGGCTGAAGCGATAAGCGACCGCTTCAAAAACTCTTTACGTGTAAGCTTAGACATTGAGTAAAATTAACTGTACAGATGAAAAGACCTCTCAAATTGAGCAGCCTTTTCTGGTGTGAGGCCAAGAGGACAAAAGTCGATTTGAAATCTCCTCGATGGTTTCACCAAAATAAACCATCATGGTTTTAATGATTGAAGCAGACCTAACCGAAATTGCAACGCATGGACATAATGGAATTGGTCATGTATTCCTCGGAAGTAAAACCGAAGGCCTTATCAACCATAAAAAAATACCAATTCTGAGCACTCGAATAAGCGATTGATGCCATGCAATTCTAAACATTCAGATTAATACTGTCTGAGGTTCTGAACAGATGGCTCTTTTATCTAAAGCCGTAAAGCCTCTCGATTTTAAATTTAACTGAGAGGCTTTTTATGCTCCGTTATGTAAATTTTGTAACGGTTGCCCTGTTTAGTTACACTGTTCTCTAATAATACTCTAGGCTTTTTCAAACCCCAATTCACCTGCATTAGATATATCTAAGCACCTAATATGTTTTTGACCTAAACTTAACCTTGAAACACCCTTACTGTAATAGGACTTTGCATCATTAGGAGTAAACTCAATCTCCCTAGCGAAGTCAGCTATTGCTCCTTTATGATCTTGGAGGTTTGCCTTCATATAACCCATATTAAGATAGGCTCCTGGTATTTGGCAAGCCGTTGTTAAAGAAGTACAGGCGATAAAAAGCACAAATATTATTTTCATTTATTTCGATGCCTATCGCATTAAACTCTTCGACTTCTTAAATGTACCATATCACCCATCTTTTAAGGAACTAAGGAATTGAAAGTTTCAGAAGCATTCCAAGTATAAGGCAATGTTTTACCCATAAACAAAAACCCCTGTAAATCAATGATTTACAGGGGTTTTAAAGCTTAACCGGTGACCCCGGAGAGGTTCGAACTCCCAACCCTCAGAGCCGAAATCTGAGATTCTATCCAGTTGAACTACGGAGCCATTAAGCAAATGCAAATGTAACGGGATTCGCCAAAACAAAAATACCTCTGCAACTTATTTCGGTTTAACCAAAATCCTTGGCTCCATCATATCTAGAATAGCATATTTCAAGCCTTCGCGTCCCAAACCGCTATCCTTAACACCACCATAAGGCATATGGTCTACTCGGAAAGTCGGTACGTCATTAATAATCACCCCTCCGCATTCAATTTTTTCAAAAGCTAGGTTCATTTCTGTGATGCTATCTGTATAAACACCTGCTTGCAGCCCGAACTTAGTGTTGTTCAGCATATCAATGGCTTGTCCGAACGTGTCAAATGGTTCAACCGTTATCACTGGGCCAAAAATCTCTTCGGAACATACGCGCATTTCTTTTTTCACATTCGTAAGAATGGTTGGAGCAAACACACCATCTTTCTCAAAGCCTCCCGAGATAACTTTAGCACCAGCATCGGTGGC
>JBLIGB010000141.1:0-4358 GCA_047636795.1 Bacteroidia bacterium
TTCATCCCGAAGCTGGTAGTCAGCAAGGACAACAAGTTCAGAAGCTGGAGAAGAAGAGCTTTTTTGGTAAATTATTTGGAGGATAAATGGCGATATTAAAAACAAGAGATCAGATTGAGTTAATGCGCGAAAGTGCATTAGTCGTGTCCCGTGCTTTAGGTGAAGTTGCTAAACTGATTAAACCAGGAGTTACGCCATTAGAATTGGATAAAGTGGCAGAAGCTTACATCCGAGGTCAGGGTGCAGTCCCTGGATTTTTAGGATACGGTGGTTTCCCGAATTCGCTCTGTATTTCTGTGAATGAGCAAGTTGTTCATGGAATTCCAACAGATAAACCGTTGGTAGAAGGCGATATTATTTCAGTGGATTGCGGAGCAATTCTAAATGGATATTACGGTGATCATGCTTACACGTTTGCAATCGGAGAGATTTCTGATGAAGTGAAGCAATTGCTGAAAGTAACGGAAGAAAGTCTCTATTTGGGAATTGAACAAATTCGTTCTGGAAACCGACTTGGAGACGTTGGGTTTGCTGTGCAACAGCATGCCGAAAAGCACGGTTACGGTGTTGTTCGGGAATTGGTCGGACATGGAATAGGAACGCAAATGCACGAAGATCCTGAACTCCCGAATTATGGTAGAAGAGGACATGGTAAGAAAATGAAAGAAGGTTTGGTTCTCGCTATTGAACCGATGATTAATCTTGGAACAGAGAAAGTGGCTCAATTGGATGATGGTTGGACAATCGTCACACAAGATGAAAAACCATCGGCACACTTCGAACATGATGTTGCAATTGTGGGTGGTAAGCCTGAAATTCTATCAACCTTCAAATACGTGTACGAAGCGTTGGGAATGGAGGATCCTTTCAAAGACAAGCAATCGTTTTATCAGTTAGAGCAAGCTAACAGCTAAGACGTGTTTCACTTTCTACTGAGAACCATACCGCGTCCCATTCTCATTCGTCTGAGCTACATCTTCAGTTTCTTTTCGCCCGTTTTTTACGGTGGAAACAAGCACGAATGTCCAGTTTGCGAAGGCAAATTTCGGAAGATGCTTCCTTATGGTTACGATGGCTCTGCAAAGCGTGAAAACGTTCTTTGTCCGAAGTGTCTAACTCTAGAAAGGCACAGAGTGCTTTGGCTTTATTTGAAAGAACAGACAGACTTCTTTACTAAGCAACGAAAGATGCTTCACATCGCACCAGAACAGCCGTTCTTAGGTCGATTTAGAAAGCTGAAACATCTTGATTTAACAACAGCCGATCTCTTTTCGCCTTTGGCGGATGTAAAGTGCGACATACAGAATATGCCGTTTGAGGACAATACGTTCGATGTCATTTTCTGTAATCACGTTCTAGAGCATGTGGCAGATGACCACAAAGCCATGAGCGAGTTGTATCGCGTAATGAAACCAGGCGGCATCGGTATTTTTCAAGTTCCGATAGATTACAAGCTTGAAACAACGCTTGAAGACCCGAGCATTACTTCAGAAGAAGACCGCGTAAGGCACTATTGGCAAAAAGACCATGTTCGTTTATTCGGTCTAGATTATCCTGCTAAACTGGAAGCTGTTGGATTCAACGCGCAGCGCATTGATGTTGCTGCTGAAGTAGGAGAGGAGCTAAAAGACCGTTACCGACTTGGGCCTAGCGATAAGGTTTATCGGGTGGATAAGGTTTAGATTGAAAATTACAGGCACGATATAGCTCTCAAGTTATGTAGCTCCATTAGTCGCTCGCTTATTAGTCATCACTAAAGAAAAACTATTGCTACTTCCAAAGGAAAACTCGCTTGGTTCGTTAAGGGATTTATACAGAGAAGTCCTCGATTCTATGTACGATAGACCCGAGATTGATGCACTTTGGAAATATTCGCTAGAGGATAAATTATCCATCAAATCAGACCTGAAAGGTTTATTGGAACCTGTTCTAACTGAGAGTAATCTGAATACGATTATTCCTGTTTTAGAGCGTTTAGTAACAGGAGAACCATATCAATACATCATTGGAGAAGTTGAGTTTTACGGTTTTAAACTGAATGTAGATAAACGCGTGCTTATACCCCGGCCAGAAACAGAAGAGTTGTGCGAGTTGGTTTTGCAAGAAAATGACATTACTAAACCTCTTTCAGTCATAGACCTTGGCACAGGAAGCGGCTGCATTCCTATTGCAATAAAAAGCAAGGCTGCGGAGTGGAAAGTAGATGCCATAGAAGTAGATGAAGGTGCGCTATCACTAGCAAAGGAAAACGCCACGCTCAACAATATCGAAATAGCCTTCCGTCAAGCCGATATTCTAGCTACTGACTTTTTACTTCTCAATACTTATGATATAATTGTAAGTAACCCACCATATATAGCTGAAAAAGAAGCAGATACGATAAAAGAAAACGTACTAGTTCATGAGCCTCATTTGGCGTTATTTATCAAAGATGAAGACCCGCTGTTGTTCTATCGTAAGATGCTTGATATTGGACAACATTCACTTGAAAAAGGAGGGAAGTTCTACTTCGAATTTAACGAACAGTACGGCCCAGAAATGATTGAATTGATGGAGCAAAAAGGTTATTCCGATATTCGAATTGTTAAAGATCTAAGTGGTAAAGACCGATTTGCTGTGTGCTCAAAGAGGTAGTAAGTAAAAAGGAATAAGGAAAACACGGATAACGCAGATTCCCGCGGATTTCCCCTCCTTGGAGGGGTCAGGGGTGGGTTTTTCACCTAGAGATTCAGAGAAGGATGAGAAAAAGAAAAGATAAGTTAGCGAAAGAGACGTTCAAGTTTTTCCTTTGTGTCTTCGCGCCTTTGCGTGAAAAAATGAAAGCATGAACCGAGAAGAAGCCAACAATCGTGTTGCCGAGCTCACCACTGAGCTAAACGCCCACAATCACAAGTATTACGTTCTCAGCGAACCATCTATTTCAGACTTCGACTTTGATAAGAAGTTGGAGGCGTTGATGGCGTTGGAAGCTGAATTTCCAGAGTTGTTAAGTCCAGAAAGCCCAAGTCAGCGAGTAGGAGGTACTATTACCAAAGATTTCCCAACGGTTAAGCACAAATACCCAATGCTTTCATTGGGAAATAGCTACAGCCAAGAAGAAATGAAGGAGTTCATGGCGCGGGTTCATAAAGACTTAGAGCGTGAAGCAGAGTACGTTTGCGAGTTGAAGTTTGATGGTGTTGCCATTGGAATTCGTTATGCAGATGGAAAAATAACTCAAGCCATAACGCGTGGAGATGGCGTTCAGGGAGATGAGATTACGGCCAATATCAAGACCATCAGAAGTATGCCGTTGGATTTGAAGCATGGCGATTTCCCAGATGAGTTTGAAGTACGTGGCGAAGTTTACTTTCCGCACAGCAATTTTAAACGACTTAACAGAGAACGTGAAGAGATTGGAGAGCCGTTGTATGCCAATCCACGAAATACGACTTCAGGCACGCTTAAATCGCAGGACAGTGCGGTGGTTGCAAGTCGCGGATTAGATTGTTTTTTGTATTCCGCCATGTCGGATGGAAGAATTACAGGTTCGCATTATGGCGATTTGATGAAACTGAAAGAATGGGGATTTAAGGTTTCTGAGCACACAAGAGTTTGCAAAACAGCCGATGAAGTATTTGCTTTCCTAGATTACTGGGATACTGAACGACACCATTTGGGTTATGATATTGATGGCGTTGTCATCAAAGTGAATAACCTGGATGACCAAGAGATTCTAGGCTTTACCGCCAAATCGCCACGCTGGGCAATTGCATACAAGTTTGCTTCAGAACAAGCCGTTACACGCTTGAATGAAGTTACGTACCAAGTTGGAAGAACGGGAGCAATTACGCCCGTTGCTAACTTAGAACCCGTGCTTTTGGCGGGGACAATTGTTAAACGCGCATCGCTTCATAACGCTGACCAAATAGCCAAGCTAGACTTGCATTTGGGCGATATGGTTCAGGTGGAGAAAGGAGGGGAGATTATTCCCAAAATTGTAGGGGTTGATTTGGCACAGCGTGAATCCAATGCTGCGCTTGTCGAGTACATTGATACTTGTCCGGAATGTGATACCGCGTTAGTGCGTAATGAAGACGGAGCGAAACATTTCTGCCCGAATGAGTTGGGTTGCCCGCCTCAGATTAAAGGCAGAATGGAGCATTTTATCTCTCGCAAAGCCTTGAATATTGATGGATTGGGAGCTGAGACTATCGAACAATTGTACGAAGCAGGTTTGATTGAGAACGTGGCTGATTTGTATGAATTGACCTATGAGCAAGTGATTGCATTAGACCGTATGGCCGATGTAAGTACTCAGAAGCTCATTAACGGGATTGAAGCCTCAAAGGAAATTGCCTTTCCAAGAGTGCTTTTTG
>JBLIGB010000142.1:0-4178 GCA_047636795.1 Bacteroidia bacterium
GCATAATAGTAGTATGGCTCAGGATTGTCTCGGCCATACCTCAAGCCAAGCTCAAAGTATTTGACGGCCTCCTCTTTTTCCCCTACTGCATCTTTCAGTACAGCCATGTTAACGTTTGTGTAAGTCCAATAGGGAAGGAATTCCAATGCCTTAGTGAAGTAGTCTTCAGCTTCGACATATTCGCCATTTCTCATTTTAACCAGGCCGTAATTCATAAGACCTCTTCCATTTTTGGGGCTTTTGACGGTTACATCGTACCAAAGGGTAGCGTTTGAACCCCAGATTTCGTTACGCTGATAAGTGCCATAGCCATGCCCTGAGATTACTAATGCGGTAAGTACCAGAATCCCTATTTTTAGCTTCGGCCATTTCAAATAAAGCAGATATACCGCCCAGCCAACAGAGATACATAAACCAATGTTGGACAAGAATGCTCGATGGTCGTTAGCTACCTGATACATCGGATTTAAGGAAGATGTAGGCGCTAAACAGATGAAGTACCATAAGATTCCAAAGCCGATTGGTAGCAGCCTTTTTTTGGTAAGAGCTGCAATTCCGCCAATAAGCAATCCGCCTATGATAATAAGTCCAATTAGCTTTTCTGAGGAAAACCCAGAAGTAACTTTGAAATCTGGGTCTGCGCTTAAATCAATAGGAAGGATGAAGTTGCTTATGTAATGACTGATTACCACGAACTGGGTGCTGAGATATTCCCAACGAGGGTGTGCTAAACCACCTGAAAGTCGAGAGGTATCCGTCATGTAAACCAAGTTGAACAGCAACAAGCCCGTACCAATAATAATAGTTGGAAGTACCGCTTTAAGAACATCTCCAACTTTATTCATTTCTCGTTTTGAGAACAGGTTTTTTAACTCGCCATTTGACATGAAAAAATAGTGGTACAAAACAACGAGTGGCACAAACATGTAGCTTACTTCCTTGGTTAGCATTGCTATAATGAATGGCACCAGATAAAGGTGAAAACGTCTTAATTTATCGTTTGCGTAAAGCACTAATCCAGCAAGCATCATGGTTGTAGAAAAGGAATCTGACCTGCAAATGATGTAATTAACTGTTTCAGCATTTACGGTGTGGAACATGTAAAATGCCGTGGTAAGCAAACTTGCCAAACGCATGTCTCTATCAGGTATGCAGAACCTAAACATTTTTAATGTCAACATGTACATTAGAACCCCCTGAATCAAGTACCAAAACCAAATAGAAATATGAAAAACGGTTTGGTCTAATTCTTCTCCCGCTAGCTGATAGTCAATTGCATTAAGAAGAACCACAATCGGTCGGTAACCGCGATTGGTAGGCATGGTGCCGAATGCCTCAATTCCCGTAAAGTATTCTGGGAAATAATCTAGACTTCTAACAAACTCATTATTTACAATTGTATGTATGTCGTCAAAGTAGAATCCATTGTCGAAATGGTTTGAGTAAACGGCTGTAAGTCCTGCTGAAAATACGATGGCCAGAATGGCAAACTTCGTTTTGGTGAATTGCATTTATGATTTCTGGATCCGCTAAAGATTGATGTCTAAGTTATTTCTTTTCACAAAGAAACATGGTCCATGGAGTTGGTGATCGAAATTCAATGATGTTGAAGAATGGTGCCACAAATTTCTTGAACTCTGAACGTGACCAATGATTCCGATGGTCTGGTGTATTTCCCCAATCGCTCCAATATTTCAGTCGCGCCATGTTCATTGCGCGCCACAACGGCTCTTGCGGAACCGACAATAGAGCATATTTATTAGAAATCCTGTGCAATTCACGTATCGCCTTTGCTGGATCTTTAAGATGTTCGAGTACCTCGCAACAGACCACTAGGTCAAAGGAGTCAGAGTCGAATGGGATGTCGTAAATGGATGCTACGCTTATCTCACATTCCGGATTATTGGTTTGTGCATCAGCCACTTCTATTGGGTCTAGGTCGATGGCAAAAGAAGTGTCTGGTGGTTTGATGTCCATTAGTAAGTTGGTTATCAATCCCTCGCCACACCCAACCTCAATATACTTGACTGTGTGCGGAATCTTTTGGTACAGTTCACTAAGTTCAGTGTAAAAACCATTGACTAGATACTGGCTTATTGGGTTTGATGTGGTGTATTTAGCGTGTTTGCTGAGGTCTTTTTTTTTCATAAAGCCGTTGATTGATTCGTTGCGGGCAGCAGTTTGTGGTCTTCGGCTGTCTTTAGTCAAAAAGATTTGTTCAAATATCGGAAATAGAAGGAAGAGAGAATCGAAGTAAGTCAAAATGAATCATATCGAGCATCGTGCGCAGTATCTTGGTAATATTGTATTCTTATGTATAAAGAAAGATTGACAGCGGTTGTGGTTCCATGCTATAATGAGGAGACTCAGGTAAGACGGGTAATTACCTCCATGCCAGATTATGTTGATCGCATCATAGTGGTGAACGACCAGAGCACCGATTGTACGGGAGAGGTTGTGCGTGCAATTCTTTCTGAAAATGGTAAGGTGGTGCTTTTAGAGCATGAGGAGAACCAAGGTGTTGGAGGTGCTTTGGCAACAGGACTTAAGTGGTGTAGAGATAATAATGTTGACCTGGCAATTACCATGGATGGTGATGGACAAATGAGTCCAGAAGATTTGCCAGAATTAATGGCTCCAGTTGCGAATGGAGAGGTGGATTTTTCAAAAGGAAATAGATTGTTTACAGGAGAGGCTTACGAGCGAATGCCGAAGTTGCGCTACTTCGGTAATTCAGTACTCAGCATGTTAACAAAAATAGCCAGCGGCTATTGGCATGTCGCAGATTCTCAAACCGGATACCGGGTGATGAACAAGAAGGTTTTAAAGCGGATTAACTGGGATAAGATGTACAAGCGGTACGGCCAGCCAAATGATTTATTAGTGAAACTGAATGTCTGGGACTTTAAGGTTCGAGACGTTCCTATAGAGCCCATATATAACGTAGGGGAAAAGTCAGGTATCAAACTTCGTAAAGTGATTTTCACTATTCCAATTCTTCTTCTAAAGTTGTTTTTTTGGAGGATGAAAGAGAAGTACATGATTCGGAATTTTCACCCGCTTGTATTCTTCTATTTCCTTGGGGTTTTATTTCTCGTGGCATTCATTCTTCTTACCGCAAGAATGTGCGTTTACTGGTGGTTTATTACTGGTGTCATTCCTAAGGTGAATGCATTAGCTGCCCTGTTTTCATTTATGGCGGCAAATCAATTTATACTGTTTGCCATGTGGTTTGATATGGAAGCCAACAAGGAATTGAAGTAGTTCCTTTATTCGCCTTTACGGGAAATCTTATTTAGCAAACCTGAAATTGAGTTCGACTCGAAGTATTTCAGATTATAAAAGAGGGCGGGTAACCCAATCACTGCAGACCAGAAAATAGCAATCAATCTAGTTACCAAACCTACTAGTAGCCCTTGCTCAATTTCAAATCCAGCGGCAGAGAACACAGCGGCAATCATGATTTCTTGTACCCCCAAGTTGCCCGGGATTAACCTAAATAGAAGGATTACTTGTAAGACTAAAACAATGAGTAGCATAGAAGAAAAATCTGCGGAAATACCAAGCATTTCTCCGGTTCTCCAAAACCAAAATGACTGCACTAAAGTGGATATGATTGTTGCAACCAATAATCCAACAGTAAGCTTGGCGTTTTTGATTTGACCTAAAAGTTGAACCCGAACGTTTAGGAGGAAACCTAGTAGTCTTGAAATTATTCCCGTGTCATTTACTTGGCCGTTGGGGATGCATTTTAGGACAAATATGAGCCCAACAACGGATAAGCCCATTAACCACAATCCAACTTCTAACTCTAGGGAATTAACAGGAAGTAGGTAAACAAGTCCCAAACCAAGAACGGCCGCTAGAACAACTGTTATAAGGAATACGATCACGCCAAGTGAAACCCCCTTACTCATATCTAGCTGGTACTTGTACTTGCTGTAGAATACTTGAAAAAGCATTCCGCCTTTTATTGGCATTACATAAGTGAAAAGGTGCATCATCATCGGAAGTACAACGATTTCTGAAAACCTCATTTTAAGGTCGTATTGAAGCCAAAACCCTATCCACATTATTACTCCAAATGTGCTTCTAAAGACAAGGCCAATCAGCATTACCTCAAACAGGTTTGCCATTGAAACTTCTGAAATAAGCTGAAGCACACCCACTTCTCTAAA
>JBLIGB010000143.1:0-4159 GCA_047636795.1 Bacteroidia bacterium
TTTAGAGGTTACTGATACATTCGGTTGTTCTGTAATTTGCGAGGTTACTGTTGATATTATCCTTCCGCCATTCGTGTATGCAGGTTTCCTATTCGACACAGTTCAAACCTGTGGCTCAACCACGGTCACGTTTACGGATACAACCTTTGGTAATCCAATAACTTGGGAGTGGGACTTTGGAGACGGTAACCAATCGTCTGTTCAAAATCCAAGTCATACATATGCAAGTGGTGGCCCTTATACTATTACGCTTGCTGCTTCTAACGGGGTTTTTACTGATACTATGGTAATACCCAATCTAGTTGAGCCGTGGCTTGTTCCGGTTGCTGAAATAATGATGACGGATTCCACTGCTTGTGATTCCACGGCCATCCGCTTTTTTGATAATTCAGAGAATGCGGCAGCTTGGGAATGGGATTTTGGGGACTTGAATTCAGGTCCGCTCAATGTGAGTAATCTTCAAAATCCTGCTCATGCGTTTAACGATTCTGGCTCTTACGTTGTCACACTTACAGTATTTTCGATTGATGGATGTGCTTCTGATGCCATACCCGTAAATATTGAGGTCTACGCTTCGCCCATTGCTGGATTTTGGGTTGATACAAATATCGTTTGTGCAGAGTTGCCGATTTTATTCAATGATACTTCTAAGTATGACGCGAATATCACCAATTGGTCTTATCATTTCAGTGACAAAGACACAACCATAACGGTGGACGGTAGCGTTACTGATTTAGTCGAATACACATTTGATGAGCCAGGATGGTATACCGTTACGCAGTATGTACGTAATCGACTAACGGGATGTAAAGATTCTGCAAAGATCTCCATGGAAGTTAGACCACATCCAGTGGCAGATTTTTATCCAGATAGTGTGGCACTTCAATTGCCTGACACCACAATGGAATTCTGGAATACCAGTTATAATGTTGAACCAGACTCTTCTTACTGGGATTTTGGCAATGGCTATACGGTGGATAACATGTTTGATGCCGTTGGAATCTATCAGGATTCAGGTCTTTTTGATGTTCAGCTTATTGTAATGCGAGAAATTGGTTGTCCAGATACACTCACTGTGCCTTTTAGGGTTTGGGAGCAAGAAACGTTCTTTATTCAAACGGCATTTACGCCTAATGGAGATGGAACCAACGATGTATTCGAGATTAAACAGAGAGGAATTACCGATTGGCATTTGCAGATATATGACCGTTGGGGAAAACTGCAATGGGAAACCTTTAATGTGACCGAATTTTGGGATGGAACCTCACGGAAATCAGGAAAAGAGCTGCCGCAAGGTGCATATTCTTATCAGATAGATTTAACGTGGTATAAGGGACAAGGGTTTTCTAAAATGGGTACAATTACTATTTTTAGGTAGCTGCTGATGAGTAGCTAACTCATCGGTTTTATCTTTTTATTTTTCATTCAAGCTTCTCCCTTACAGGTGTATCGTAGTTGCCGGTGGGAGATTATTTTCTGGACATTGAACTATCCGACGGATGATTCGTTACTCCAAAAGTGGTTAAGCAGTACAGCTAATTGTTTAGGAGTAAGCTATAGCTTATCTTTGCATCCGCTTCAACAAGAAAACATACACAATGAGTAATACAGCAGAACAAGTGAAATACAAAGTAAAAGATATCAGCCTCGCTGATTTCGGGAGAAAAGAAATCAGATTAGCCGAGGCCGAGATGCCAGGTCTAATGGCGCTTAGAGAAGAATTTGGTGCTTCTAAACCTCTTGCAGGTGCAAGAATTGCAGGGTGTCTTCACATGACTATTCAAACAGCAGTTTTAATAGAAACATTGGTTGAACTTGGAGCGGATGTTACTTGGGCTTCTTGCAATATTTTCTCAACTCAGGATCATGCCGCTGCTGCAATTGCTGCCGCTGGTGTTCCAGTATATGCTTGGAAAGGTTTGAACGAAGAGGAGTTTGACTGGTGTATTGAGCAAACTCTTTTCTCTTTTAAAGACGGTAAGCCGTTGAATATGATTTTGGATGATGGTGGCGATCTAACCAATATGGTTTTAGATCGCTTTCCAGAGTTGGTGAAAGACATTAAAGGTATTTCTGAGGAAACTACAACTGGTGTACACAGATTGTATGAGCGCGTGAAGAACGGTACGCTTCCAATGCCAGCAATCAACATTAACGACTCTGTTACCAAGTCCAAGTTCGATAACAAGTACGGATGTAAAGAGTCTTTGGTAGATGCTATTCGTAGAGCAACAGATGTTATGATGGCAGGTAAAGTGGCTGTTGTTGCTGGTTACGGTGATGTAGGTAAAGGTTCAGCAGCATCTCTTCGCGGAGCTGGTGTTCGTGTAATCGTAACTGAGATTGACCCAATTTGTGCGTTGCAAGCTGCAATGGATGGATTTGAAGTGAAGTCAATGGAAACAGCCATTCCACGTGCTGATATTATTGTTACCGCAACAGGAAATAAAGATATCATTACTGGAAAGCATTTTGAAGCAATGGGCGACAAAACCATCCTTTGCAACATCGGCCACTTCGATAATGAGATTGATATGGCTTGGTTGAATGATAAATACGGTTCAACGAAAGATGAAATCAAACCACAGGTTGATATTTATAACTTAAACGGGAATGATATCATTGTTCTTGCAGAAGGACGATTGGTAAACCTTGGTTGTGCAACAGGACATCCATCTTTTGTAATGTCAAACTCCTTTACCAATCAAGTGTTGGCTCAATTAGAGCTTTGGAAGAATACAGATGCTTACAAAAATGAAGTTTACATGCTTCCTAAGCATTTAGATGAAAAAGTAGCCCGTTTACACCTAGCCAAGATTGGTGTAGAATTGGAAGAACTTTCTGAAGACCAAGCCTCTTACATCGGTGTAACGGTTGCAGGACCATACAAGCCAGAATACTACAGATACTAAAATCTGTTAAGGTTTTATGATGAAAGCCCCTTTCGAGGGGCTTTCGCGTTTTTGGCAACTACTTTCTTTATTTTGTGACAGAATTAAATCAAGATGAGTTTAGAACTAGATTACGAGATGGAATACAACACGGCTCGAGAGCTGATGCAAATTCCAGAGTACGGACGAAACATTCAGAAAATGATTGAATTCGCTAAAACTATTGAAGATAAAGACGAGCGGAATAAAGCCGCTAAATCTATTATCAAAGTAATGGGGCAGGTAAATCCAGCGTTGAAGAACATGGAAGGTCTTACTCACAAGATATGGGATCACATGTTCATCATCTCAGGTTTCGATTTTGATGTTGATTCTCCTTTTCCTAAACCATTGAAAGAAGATTTTGAGAAGGGGCCGGATAAGATTCCTTATCCTGATAGAGAAATAACCTTTCGCCATTATGGAAGGGTGATTGAGGCCATGATAAAAAAGGTTGCTGCAGAGGAAAACGATGAAGAACGTACCAAGATGGGCGAAGCACTAGCGAATGTTATGAAGCGCTCTTACCTTAATTGGAACCGAGATTCGGTAGAAGATCGCGTGATAAAGAAAGACCTTCGCGAAATGTCTGGAGGTAGTATAGTAGTACCAGTGGAGGTGGAATTGATGCATGCAAAAGACCTCATTGATCCTGCCCTCAAACAGCAGAATAACCAAAACCGAGGACGGAATAACAAAGGGCGAAACAATAGTAAGCGCAAGAATAATAATAACAGCGGTAGAAGAACCCACAGAAACTAGGCATGGCGTCATTTGAGATCATTGGAGGAAACAAACTGAAAGGAGAATTGGTTCCTCAGGGGGCCAAGAATGAATCTTTACAGATACTGTGCGCGGTCCTTCTCACTCCTGAGAAGGTCACCGTCTCAAATATTCCTAATATTCGGGATGTAAACAAGCTTATTGATTTGCTTCGCGATTTAGGAGTAAAGGTCAAGCAGCTTACAGAAGACACGTATGAGTTTATTGCGGATGATGTTGATTTAGAACATCTTCATTCTCCAGAATACAAGAAGAAAGGGTCTGGACTTAGAGGGTCTATCATGGTTGTTGGACCAATGCTTGGCCGATTTGGCAAAGGATACATTCCTCAGCCCGGGGGTGATAAAATTGGCCGGAGAAGACTGGACACGCACTTTATTGGATTTCAAAAGCTTGGTGCCAAGTTTGAGTATATAGCTGAAGAGCAATTCTATAAAGTGGAAGCT
>JBLIGB010000144.1:0-4101 GCA_047636795.1 Bacteroidia bacterium
TCCGTTGTGAATGATTGCCAATTGCTCATTCCCAGAATAATGTGGGTGCGCATTTACATCATTCGGTTCTCCGTGCGTAGCCCAGCGAGTATGACCAATACCGATTGAACCTGAAATATCTTTCCCAGCTACAAATGCTTCAAGATCAGCAACTTTTCCTTTACACTTAAATACTTTCAGTTCAGAATTTACAAGACTGATACCAGCGCTATCATATCCTCTATACTCAAGTCTTTTTAGGCCTTTAATAAGAATTGGATATGCTTCTTTCTTTCCTATATATGCTACAATACCACACATTGGCTATTCTACTATGGTGTAAGTCATTCTTAATTTCATTGCCTTGTCAGGATGCTGAGGACCATTAAACACGCCTCTTCTGGCATTTGTAGAGTTTCCAGCATTGACCACATATAGTCCTAAATCAGGCTCTTCTGGCGAATTCAAAATTGATTGAATATGCCGCGCTATGTTGAAGACATATTCCCCTTCATCAGAATTAAAAACACCACCGTAATAATCTGAAGATTCAAACTGGTCAACCAAAATTACAGAGCCTCCATCATCATTTATGCCAGTCACAAACAAACTTGATGGATAACCGTAATCCGTAATCACCGTTTCATCAATAGGAACTACAAGTTCTGCCTTTGTAATGGCCACAACTCCAAGTTCACGCAGTTCACGTAAATGCGGAATATCAAGCCTCATTCTAAGCCCAGCCATGGATTGCACATAAAGTCTGTTAGCGCCTTCAACAGTGCTGTCCGCAATGGCATTATTTATTACTAGAGGAAATTCATGCTCGAAAAACGTATGAACAGATCCAGTATTATTCATGGTAAGAATAACGGAACTAGTATCATTATTATTGTGGTAATATAGCTCTACCCTAGATGCTTCGCTTGCCAAATTTAAGTACAAAATAGAACCGTTTCCAGAAACCATGCTGGCGTTGATAGGTCTTACGGAAATCCCCTTAATTGCCTTCACAAACTCATCGTTATCGGCCAACTCAGTTGAGCCTCCGCCTAAATTCAAAATATCCTGACCAAAAGAATCATCCAGTCTAATTCTAAGAGACGGAGGCAAAAGCACCGTATCTCCTCCTCCAATCATCGTGATGCCTGAAAACAGGTCTGGGCGAAGGTCAAATTCGGCTAAAGCAATTGGGTCAACACTATGGGAAACAGTAGAATAGTAAGAGGTATCGACAAGGCTGATTAAGTCTTCTGTCAACTCATAAACGCCAAAGCGCATGGTTCCACCAAACTTTGTAGTATTCCCATAGGAGCCAGAATAAGCCATGTTCAGAACAATCGAATCTATAGTTTGACCAGCGCCTGGATCGAATGGCACGCTTTCAAGTCTTAATTGAGTGTAAAGGTCAGATTTAACTCTACCGAAAATGGGGTCTCCAAAATCTCCAAGGAGATAGGTGGTAAGACCAGAAGTAAGAACTGAATCATAACCAACAGTTCTCGCTTCAATCGTAAACGTATCAACCCAAGCAATTGGCATTTCTTCGCCAGCAGGAAGTACATCCAAACCAATACCGTCTGGCTCCTTACAAGACGCAATGACAAGTAGAATTAATAAGATTACAACCCCTACAGTATTACGAAAATTCATCTCTTTATAAAATAAGTAAGCGGAGGGCTAACCCTCCGCTTTGAGAAATATTGTACAAGAATAGTTAAATGACGTTAATCAGCAAGAACCTCCTCACTTGCCAAAAGCTCAGTGTAGAATTCTGAATACGCATCTAAGTAAGTTTCCTCATCTTTAAAATCAAGTATTGGTTTGTCACAACCAGTAATTTCAGCAGCTGCTTCTGGAGATAACTCTTCTTCTCCAATAATAACAGCATCAGCATACTTGATACCCGCCTTAGTAAATCCAAAATGCGTAGTGTCTGCAAACTGAGCAACATCTTCGTCAGTTAACGTATCGAACTTCACTTTTTCAGCAAATCTTTCATCCAAAGAACCTTCGTAAGAATCGTTATACACAGAGTAAACAATCTTCGAGTTCATGAATAACGGATCGTCCTTGTAAACTGTCTTGATAAGGAAAGGCAGCAATGCAGTCATCCATCCATTACAATGAATTACATCTGGCGCCCATCCAAGCTTTTTAACAGTTTCTATAACCCCACGGCAAAAGAAAATTGCACGCTCGTCATTGTCTGAGAAAAACTTTCCGTCTCTCCCACTTAAGAAAAACTTACGCTGAAAATACTCTTCATTATCAATGAAGTAAACCTGCATTCTAGCTGGTTGTATTGAAGCAACTTTGATAATCAACGGGTGATCCGTATCATCAACAATAAGGTTCATTCCTGAAAGACGAATAACCTCGTGAAGTTGATTTCTTCGTTCGTTAATGCATCCAAATCGTGGCATAAAAGTCCGAATCTCTCGGCCTCTTTCTTGCGTTCCTTGCGGAAGGTGTCTACCAATTGTACCAATGTGACTTTCTGGCAAATACGGTGTAACTTCTTGAGATACGTAAAGCACTCTCTCCTTTTGCTCCATGTTTATTTTTTTTGATGAAATCGTTTGTAAATTTACAAAGAAAATGCGCTGAATGCAAGTGGTAGCGTGGCTTTCCGAATTTCGCCACTCTTCTTATACGTAATTTTTTTGACATTATCAAGGATGGGTTTTAGCTTTGCATTTAGAACGATTTTCCGATGAGAATTATTACTACTGCGTCTGAAATGGTGGCGTTTGCCACCGCACAAAAGGCAGAGGGTGCAACAATCGGTTTTGTGCCCACCATGGGTGCATTGCATGATGGCCATGCCTCTCTGATGCGTGCGGCTAGGCAAGACAATGATATTGTTGTCGCCTCGGTTTTCGTTAACCCCACTCAATTCGACCAAGTATCTGACCTAGAGAAGTATCCACGAACTTTTGATTCCGATAAAGCTCTATTGAAAAAAGAATCTGTTGATATAATGTTCTTTCCAAGTGTAAGCGAGATGTACCCCGACCCTACCATGCCTTCATATGAAATGGACGGACTGGATGAAGGAATGGAAGGGGCAAATCGGCCAGGCCACTTTAATGGGGTTGTTCAAGTTGTAACGCGCCTTTTTGAACTTGTAAAACCTAGCACGGCCTACTTTGGAGAAAAAGACTTCCAGCAACTGGCAATCATCAGACACATGACCAACAAACTTGAATACCCGATTGATATAGTTGGATGCCCGACCTTAAGGGAAGGTGATGGACTTGCCATGAGTTCGCGGAACACTCGATTAACGCCACATGGAAGAATAATTGCGAACCAAATAAGTAAAACACTCATTTTGGCGAAAACGTATTTAGCCCAAGGAAAGTCTCTGAACAAATTAATTAAAGCGGCCAAAACAGATTTAACTGCAAATCCAAACATCAAATTAGAATACCTTGAACTTGTATACCCAAACACACTAAAGTCAGCTTGTGATGAAGATTCAAACATTCAGGCATGTATTGCCGTTTGGATTGATAGTGTTCGTTTGATAGATAACATGAGAGTAAAAGGATGATTACTTTTGTGCTCCCATGCAAATTCAGGTTTTAAAGAGCAAAATTCATCGAGTTACGGTTACCGAAGCCGACCTCAACTACATAGGTAGCATTACTATCGACCCAAACCTGATGGAAGCTGCCAATATGATTGAAGGAGAGAAGGTTCAAATTGTGAACATCAACAATGGTGAGCGTTTAGAAACCTACATCATTACAGGAGATCGAGGCTCTGGAGGAATTTGCATGAATGGCCCTGCGGCTAGGCGGGTTGCTGTTGGTGATGTCGTAATCATCATTTCTTACGCCACAATGGGGTTCGAGGAAGCTAAAACCTTCAAGCCAACCCTCGTGTTTCCCAATACGGAAACCAACTCACTCGTTTAACCAACTCCATTGAAAGGGAAACTAATCAGCATCCTCAAGGTTGTGATTCCACTGGGAATTGGTATTTATGTAGTTTGGTATCAGTTCAATCAACTCACGGATGAGCAACTGAATCAAATCAATGACTCTTTTGCCAAAGCCGACTATTTCTGGGTGTTGTTAAGCGTTGCTTGCGGGATATTGAGTCACATTAGCC
>JBLIGB010000145.1:0-4096 GCA_047636795.1 Bacteroidia bacterium
AAGGATGGTTTTGAAGTAACTAAAGTGCTGAAGAAGCAGGAGAAAACGAGCCATGTTCCAATCGTTCTACTCACCGCAAAAGCTGGGGTTGAAAACAGAATAACGGGATTAGAAACAGGAGCCGATGGTTATATCCCAAAACCTTTTAGCTCCGAGGAGTTGCATGCTAGAATTACGAACCTCATTGGGGGTCGTAAAAAGCTGAAAGAAAAATTTTCGCGTGCTCTTACTATTAAGCCAGAGGTTGCGATTGAGCCATCGATGGAGCAAAAGTTCTTGCTACGCGTGAAAGGTGTTGTTGATCAATTCCTTGGAGACGAGAATTTCAGCGTAGAGCAATTGAGTAAGGAAGTAGGTATGAGTCGTGCACAACTTCACCGAAAACTGATTGCGCTGACCGGAGTAAGCGCTAGCCGTTTTGTGCGAAACTATCGTTTAGAACATGCACATCAGTTGCTTCAGAATAAAGTTGGCACAGTTTCTGAAATTGCATACCGTGTGGGATACAGCAGTCCAGCCTATTTCACCAAGTGTTTTACCGAAGATTACGGCATCTCTCCAAGTCAGGTTAAAAAGGAAATCTGACCTATGCGACAAATGTCGCATTTGCCGTTTTGCAACAAATTTCCACTTCCAGCACAACATAATTTGATGGTTTTAGGCTAAACGACACGACTATCACTTTTGTCGCACCATAAAATGAAACGCTTGTTGTAGCTCTCGACACCTCAAAGCAATTCGTTCATCCGCTTCTTGTTGACATTTGAATCAGTCAATCACCAAAAGAAGATGTTCATGAAAAAGCAACCGGAATACAACGAACAAGACAAGTCGATGATGCCGATGAATGTGGGCTCAGACAAGCTCTCTCGAATACTTCTAATAGGCGCCATCATTGTCTATTCACTTTCACTTGTGCTTCTTGCCAACTTAGCCATGGCGGATGAGTCGAAAGAAACGTATGGTGCTCTTATAAAGATTAACAACAGGTTAGATGGCGATGCTTTTGCGAATGCAAGCGCAACCGTAAAATCGGTGCATGGAAACGTATTGGCCATCAACATCAACAGCATGAATTATGTGAAATTGAACAACGTTGAAGGTGTTTGTTCTGCCTACCGAGACAATGCAGGTAAGGCAAAAACTATCCTTGATGCCAAATCCTACAAAACAAAGTTTGCTGGAGCAAATGTTGTGGTCGGCATCCTTGATAATTCGGGCATACTAACTGCCGATGGAATAACGCAGATGATGAAGGTTGAATCAGAAGCCAACGTTGGTTTCATATCCTATCTCTCAGACGAACCTGGCTCTACCGTTATCATGCGTAATTTAAAAAGTGGCGAAAGCAACTTAGTACAGGCATTGGCTTACATGCAGGAGTATGCAAAAACCGTAAATAAGCCACTGGTAATTGAAATGGTAATTAGCGGAAAAGAAATGGAGAACCAATTGTTCGTTCAAGTATGTCAGAAAGTGGCTGAATCGGGCGTTCAGTTTCTTGGAGAACCAGGAATCATGTACGGAAATGCCGCCTCACAAGCACCGGTTCAATTGGCCTTCAGCATGTTCAATACAAAAACAGGGCAGATTACCGACCAATCTGATTTCTGGACAATATCTGAAGTGAAGGAACAGCAGATTATGCTTCTTGGGTCTGACAACAACACTTGCGACATCTTCTTTCAGGCTGAAAGTGGATTTGAAAAAGTATTTCTGTCTAATTCTTCGGATGATATTGTTGTGGTGACGGCATTAACTTCAAATGGCGAAGTGAGCTACTATCATGTCATCAATAAAGAATCGGCTCTTATTCCACGCGAGTTGATGAACGGAGTGCCTGTTTTGGAAGATGGTCTTGCTGGAATCTATCCGTACTACAGCAAGCGCGCCATGTCTACAGAAGGAGCTGCCAAGAACCAATTTGTTGCGCTCAATAAAGAGAATCAGGGTATTGCACTGTGCACTCCAAGCGAAATGGCCTTGGAAATCGGTTCTCCTACATCGGGCACACTTTCCATGTCGTTGAGCAATTTAGATGAGCGGGTTGAAATCCAGATACGAAACGAGAACGGTGAAATAGTTTACCGAAATCATCCCGATTCGGATACGCAAAGCTTTAAAGCAAAAATCAACCTATCTGAAGGTGCAGAAGGCCTGTATTTCCTAGACTTGACGTCCCCTGAGTTTCAGCAGAGCTTCGCGCTGAGGATGAATTAAGTGTAAGTCCCCGACCTACTGTGGTCGGGGCTTATTAAGCTGAGTTATAAGTTCAACAAAGTCTTAGTGTTGTTCGATAACCGAATACTCCAATCGATGAAAATCAACTGGATTGTGCTTACCGAAGGGGCAGTTTTCCTTGTAGGGTTCACCATCACCTTTTATAAGGAAATCGGTGGAATTGTAGAGTTGGTCGGGTGAGTGAAACATGATTGCTTCTCCAAAATTGTCGTCTTCGCAACCCGCATATCCCATAGGAGTTGGATCAAGCATAAGGTCGTTTATCCTGTCTTTCACTTCCGTAGTGCATTCAGAGTATTGGTCAACGATATGTCCCATTATCTTTTCCGCACCATCGGCTTCCCAGCCACCGGTGTAAACCCGGAATTTTCGATCTTCAGGAACATGTACCGTGAATGAATTATTGATCTTCCATTTACGTCTGTAGGTTTTTCCAATCCCTTTTTTCAGAATATTATTCTGACTGGTAGCAAACTCATTAAAGAAAATGTACTGCCCGCCAACTTCCATAAAAACGCGAAGTTCCGCCCTTCCCAAAACAGGCTCAGAAAGCCGTCTTACCTTAAAGGATTTGAACGTTACTTCATACGTATGAATCTTGTACTTGCTCGGAACACCGTTGCCTTCATCCCAATAGAGAAAAAGCGTTTGTGCTAACGTGAGTGTGTCGGCAGCATTTATGGCTTTCCAAGGGAAATAAATGGAGGCAAACGTAGAATCACCAACAGACAAAGGTTTGACTGTAACCTCTCCATCATAAGTGTTGCCTTTTTGGGTAATGAGTTTGTATTTGAGTTGTGCATTGGCTGAAGGTTTCGGAAGCGTATGTAAGACGTTCAGATTGTAGTCCTTCGAACTCATTTTTACCGGATGCGCCCAGCTATTCGTATCGCGATTGTTGTAAAAAGCACTTCCATCGCCATTGGCGTATAAATCAATTCTTGTAGCGAAAACGCTATCTCCTTTTTCAGACTGAATTTTGCCAGGAAGGTTTCTTCTTGTAGCCATAAAACGTATAGGATGAATCTCCGTTTTAGCTGGCGGATGGCCTCTATCCCAAATCCAAAGTCCTTCAACATGAACCCAATCTCCAGCAGTAGGCCAGTTCCAGATTACATCGTAACGTTCGTGGCCAGCAGAAGCGAAACCAGCCGTTCCACCCGTTTCACAAGCCTCAGTGTACTTGTTGCCTTTATTACCAGCAGCCAGTCCACTTTCCCATTCGCAATGCACCCAGTCACGCACCACGGTATCCTTTACTTCGTTTCCATCTTCATCCTTCGATAACTTAATATAACGGGCAAGTAAATTCCGATAATCTTTATCCGGAAAAAGATTGAAAGAGAAATCGTGCGTATAGTGATAAAGAGGAAGGTCCTCAAAACTCACATGAGGAACACCGAATTTATAGCCCTCATGACCAGGAATAGGCATCACCTGCCCTTCCAAAATAGAAACTGCATCATGGTCTATTACGGGGCGCCAAGACGGAAGAATGATTCGAAGATCGACCACATTCTTGAATACGTAAACCCTCATAGTATCCCAACACGGATACATTCCTTCATCGGCCTCAGATGAAAAACGCAGCGAATCTGGATACCAAAAACTATCCTGCGCGGTTGTTAAAAGAGGAGTCAAAGTGATTAGAAAAGCAAAAGCGAACTTCATTTCTTATTCAATTTGTCCGTGAGTTTTTCAAGAATTTGAACCGCGTTTGTCGCTGCTCCTTTACGCAGATTGTCTGCCACAATCCAGAGGTTAAACGTGTTTTCTGCGCTTTCATCCTTTCGTATTCTTCCCACAAATACATCATCTTTCTTGTGAGCCAATAATGGCATTGGATAAAGGTTTG
>JBLIGB010000146.1:0-4053 GCA_047636795.1 Bacteroidia bacterium
TTTAACTCGGAGGGAATTACTCGACTTGAAGGAGTGCCAGAAAACGCTTCTGATCTTTATTTCTCTGAAAAGAATTTTACATTCGAAAATTCAGAGTTGAATGAAAAAGTCGTTCAGTTTACAACATCAAACCCTATCCAAAGAGAAGGTTTGAAAACATGGTTTTCTGATTTGAATTTGGATAAGGACGCGAATCTTCTCACAGGCTATTTGAACATTGGTGTTTCTGTAGAAAAGCTTTACAACGCTAAGATTAGTTTTGAGTAGATCAGATTGAAAGCTTGCCTAACGTATTTCTAGGATTTTGTTATCTCATCAGAAAAGACAATCCATGTTTCGGAAGCGTCCTCTTTCCACTTTTCAATTTCGTTTCTAACTCCTTGAGACGAACACCAGCCTCTTTTATGCAGCTTTCAAATCTGAGTCCAGTTTCTGCCTTGGATAGATGAAGTTGCTTTTGAAAAACATCAGACTTCACTTGGTAGTCGTGTAAACGATAGATAAGCCTTCCAATACTCCGTGAGAATGCCCCCAAATCTACACCTGACCTTAGTATTTCTAACCGCCTTTTTAATTCCCGTTGTTGGTCTTTTAATAGGTCTTCAGATGCGGCTTTACCAAGTGCTGCTTGGACTCGTAAATCTTTAACTGAAGCTTTTGTTTCGGTAGCAATCTCTAAGCTTAAGGCCTTCATATTACCTATTCGATGACACCTTCTTCACAGTCCAATCGTACAAGTTGGCTTTTTGCTCTTCAACTGCTTACCTAGCATCGGTTTCCCCAAATGAAGCTGGGCGTTCAATCCTTGGACAACTGATTTTAGATCATCAATTCGGGCTGCAACTGTCTGTCTGCTATCCATTGCAAATATTTTCATCAATTTTAGCAAATCCACAGCGGTGCTTGACTGATTCAAGCCGACAAAGTAGGCTACTATTAGTAATTAATGCTCATGAGGCCAGAAAAACAAGAGGGCTTTTAAGCTATTTTATTCTCGGAATCAGCCTTTCTCTAAGATTCAAAAAGGGAATCTCAACAAGTCGTGTCGTAAATATTCCCAGGAGAATGCTTAGGACAAAATATACTGCGAAACTGAGCGGAAGGCTAAGCTTAGACCCTATAGAAAAATCAATGACATACTTCTTGATAAACATATGAAACAGGTAGATGCCGTACGAGTAAAACCCGATTTTTGCAATGCCGTTCGCTAGATATACGGTACAGACCCGACAGATTTTCTGGTAAGCATTTTCGGTGGATACGGCTAAGCCTAACAGGATTGCCATTCCTAATGACACCATAGATAACCCAAATACATTTAGCGTAAAGGACTTCACATCAAAAAACGCAATTGGTGAAATCAGTATAATAGCTATTGCCAAGAGCATAACTGGGTGAACGGTGAAAAACCAGTAAAACTTTTTTGGCGAAATATGTTTGCTATAAGCCAGTAGCACTCCAACTGCTAATGAATCAATCCGAAGATGCGTGGGAAACATGTGCGTATAATAGCTAAACGAATCATTCCAATAGTTCAATAACCTTAGGAGCATGCAACATCCACAAAGACATATAATTATGGATGGTAAAATGGCTTTTCTATTTAATAGTTTCAGAGAATACAGAACGTAGATTAAGGCGGACAAGACGAAATAAAAATGTTCTTCAACAGCAAGGGACCATGTATGGCTCCATATTCCGCGAAAATAATTTTGGACAAAGAAACCCTCTGCTAGAGCATTTTTATAATTAACCGGATTTCCAATTAGGCTTTCTGATATAACAGTAAGTAGGAGAAACACATAAAATAATGGGTATATTTTGAAGCCTCTTCGAGTCAAAAACCTAAGAGGTCTAATACTAGAGGTTTTTCTAAACTCATTGAATAATAGTGTAGATACCAGATAGCCACTTAAAACGAAAAACAAATCAACACCTACCCAACCAATATCGTTAAGAAATGGAATAAAAGGATGATGTCGAAAGAGAACTAGAATGACCGCAACCCCACGCAAAAAATCTATTTGTGGAATTCTGGTAAGCATACTTTTGTGATGGGTTAGTGGTGCGATAATTCAACATGAGCTTGCCGAATTTAAAACAATTAAGTGTTTCCAACCTATTTTTTAATTCAGCTTTGAGCGTGTAACCGACCTATTTCAAACCTTCAAAATCAAAAGCATTCCCGATCAAACGAAGGGAATTGTGAACCGTAAGAATATCAATACGAAATTTATCAACCTTTAGGTAAACGATGCGATAGCTTCCGCGAACGATTTATTGAATGCTCTCGTTATTGAATTCAAGAACAGCCTTTTGTGGAATAGGAAACGTCTCAAGAATATCTGTTGAATAAAAGAGTTTGGAAACGGTGATTCGTCCATAACGCTCGGAGTCTTTGGCAAAGTATTGGCCAATGTCATTCAGGTCAGCAATTGCCGAGTCCGTCTAAACTACTTTAAACACTTATTTAGTTTTTGAGCGGCTGCTTCTTTGGAATGCACGCGGTTTGCGGCACTATCAGCAAGTCCTTTTTCTACTTTTTCCGCAAAGACTAATGATTTACCAATTGGTCCATGGTTATGCTTTCAGGAAGCTTATTATCTGTGATTTAGCAATCATTCTATTCAGTTTGAAGAGTAAAGATGGCTAAATCCAAGGCAACGAATATCTTCGCTATTAATGTTCCCAACCTATTTGCAACTCGGATTTGAGCACATAACCGATATCCACGGCTATGATCACATGCTCTTTCTATTGGCGCTGTGTGCCGCTTACTTTTATTCAGATTGGAAGAAAATACTGGTGCTGGTAACGGCATTTACAGTTGGTCATTCAATCACGCTTTCGCTGGCGGGTCTCAACATAATTCCTGTTAATTCGGATTGGATTGAATTCTTGATTCCGGTGACGATTGTTGCAACGGCCACCAAAAACCTTGTCGTGAAGCAAGGAAAAGCCGCAACTGTCACGTATTTGATGGCGCTCGGTTTCGGACTCATTCACGGAATGGGTTTCTCAAACTACTTACGTTCACTTTTGGGAGACGAATTATTGCTTCCTCTTTTATCTTTTAATTTGGGAATAGAAATTGGTCAATTATCGGTTGTGACCGCTATTTTCCTGATTCAATTTGCGCTATTAAATTCTGTAAGTGTAACGTACAAGACTTGGAACATAGCTGTATCCCTTTTTGCGGGCGGCATTTCCTTACTTTTGGCCGCCCAAAGAATTCCGTTCTAATTACCATGAAAAACATCACATACCTCCTGTTGTTACTTATTTGTAGCACGTCTGTTCTCGCTCAAAAGAACATTAACACCAACAAATTTCGTCAGTTAGGCCAAGAACTTCCTACACCGAACGTGTATCGTACGGCAAGTGGAGCGCCCGGACATGAGTACTACCAACAGCAGGTAGATTATGATATGGATATTGAGTTGGATGATGAGACTCAACGTCTTTACGGTTCAAGCGTAATTACGTATCACAATAATGCACCAGATGAGTTGCGCTATTTGTGGTTGCAGTTGGATCAGAACATGCGCGCTAAAGACAGCGATACCGAGAAAATTGCAACAGGAACCATTGACAAAAAAATGGGGATGTATCAGCTTGGAAAAATGCACAATGATTTCGATGGGGGCTTCAAAATTGAGTACGTTAAAGATGCTTCGGGTGATGAATTGCCTCACACTATTGTGAACACGATGATGCGTGTTGACTTACCGAAACCCTTAAAGGCTGGTGCGAAAACAACCATCAAATTAAAGTGGTGGTACAACATTAACGACCGCATGGAAATTGGTGGACGTTCTGGTTACGAATATTTTGAAGAAGACGATAATTACCTATACACCATTGCTCAATTCTTCCCAAGATTATGTGTTTACAATGAGGTTGAAGGATGGCAACACAAGCAGTTTTTAGGACGTGGTGAGTTCGCGCTTCCTTTTGGAGATTATAAAGTTGACATCACTGTTCCTGCTGACCATATTGTTGGAGCAACGGGATCTTGTCAGAACTACAGCTCAGTGCTAACGGCTGGTCAGA
>JBLIGB010000147.1:0-4044 GCA_047636795.1 Bacteroidia bacterium
TCTAAACGAATTGAAAAAAGAAAATCTAATCAACTTCGACCGCTCCAGCATTCTCATTCGTGATTTAAGTAAGCTAAAATAATTCCGATTAGAGTTAAGTTTGACGCATGAAGCGTAAACATCTACTTACCTTACTTCTCATTATTCTTTGTTGTCTTTTAGCGTTTGGCTTTTGGCCAATAAGCTCCAAGGATTTCGAAATTGTATTCGATAAAGATAAAATTCAGTCTAAAAAAGAGTACCTAAACTCAATCGTTTATACTGATATGAGAAAACCAAACATCGTCATTATTATGGCTGATGATCTTGGTAAAACCGACATCTCTCTCTACGGCAAACCGCCAATCCAAACACCAAACATAGATTTAATAGGATTGAAAGGAATGACCTTTACCGAAGGCTATATCACTTCACCTATTTGCGCGCCTTCCCGAGCTGGAATGCTGACAGGGCGTTATCAACAGCGGTTCGGCTTTGAGTATCAACCACATGACAGATATCCAAAAAACCGGATTGAAATGTTCGTGTACAAAAACTTTATCGCCACGGGAGATTGGCTTGTTGCCAATCAAGTGGAATTCCCAAGGTTTCAGGATGTGATAAAAAACGGAATGCCTCCTTCTGAGATTATGCTTGCGGAAATTCTGCAAAAGGCTGGTTACAAAACTGGGATTGCTGGAAAATGGCACTTGGGTTCGGGAGAACATGCAATACCAATCAATCGGGGGTTTGACTATCAGTATGGTTTTTATGAAGCGTATTCGCTTTATATGGCAGACACCAGTCATAGAGACGTAGTCAATCAACGGCATAAGGATTTCTCAGACCCATTTATTTGGGGCAAAGGACGAAGTGGAAACTGCGCCATAAGAAGAAACGATGAAGTCATTGACGAAAAGTTCTACCTCACGGATCGAATAGCGGAGGAGGCAAATCAGTTTATCGATCAACACAAAGAAGAGCCATTCTTTTTATATGTCCCATTTCTTGCTCCGCATACCCCGTTTCAAGCAACCAAAACTTATTACGATAAACTCGATTACATAGAAGATCGGAATAAACGTGTTTACAACGCCATGATTTGGCAATTGGACGATGCAGTCGGAAGCATTATCTCAAACCTTGAAGAACAAGATTTGATGGAAAATACGATTGTGTTTTTTCTAAGCGATAATGGTGGCGCCACCTACACAGAAGCAACAGATAACGCACCGCTAAAAGGCGGGAAATTCACCAATTTCGAAGGTGGTTTAAATGTGCCCTTCATGGTAAGATGGGACGGCAACATCAGTCAAGGAAGCAACTATGATAAATCTGTCATTTCGATGGATGTATTCTCAACCGCGCTAGAGTTGGCAGGTATTGAATACACCGATGACCGCGAATTAGATGGCACTTCCCTCCTACCCATTTTTAGTGATTCGGTAACAAATCCAATTCATGATATTCTCTGCTGGCGTTCTGGATACAATCGCGCCATTCGTTCCGGTGATTGGAAACTGATTACTGACGGATTAAGCGGCAATCACGCGTTATACAATGTAAAAGAAGACAAGGAAGAACGTAGCAACTTGTACGATTCAAACCCTGAAATTGTGAAAGAATTACAAGAGCAGCACGCGGAATGGGAATCCGAAATGATGGATCCACAATGGCCACGAGTTATGGATTATCGTTGGTGGGATGGGGATAAGCCCTACTACTTTCCGTTGTAGGATACGAACTACTTGGTCTTCTTCCAAGTTTCAAAAAGCCCTTTTTGTTGCCCATTATAAGGATCGTTTTCTGGAATAGATTCTGAGTTCAACACGTTCTCCAAACCAAGTTCTTTCAACGTATCAAGACTTTCCTTCGGTAAGGATTGGTACAGTTTAGTCCCTTCCGTTTTCCACTCCACCATTTGGTCAGAAACATCTTTGATAACTTTGGCTGGATTACCAACCGCAATCTTTTTAGCGGGGATAACCATATTTGGCGGCACAAAAGCCAAAGCGCCAACAATTGAATTCTCGCCTACCTCCACATCATCCATCACAACGGCATTCATTCCAATAAGACAATTCTCCTTTAGAATAGCGCCATGAATAACAGCTCCATGACCCACATGCGCTCCTTTATGTATCCAAACCGTGGTTCCTGGAAACATGTGTACCGTGCAATTTTCTTGCACATTACAACCGTCTTCAATCACTATTCTTCCCCAATCTCCACGAATGGCGGCACCAGGTCCGATGTAAACATTCTTTCCAATTTGGACATTGCCAATTACACTTGCCGTTTGATGGACAAAAGCTGTTGGATGAATACTTGGGCGCATTCCGTTGAATTCGTAAATCATTTTATTCAGTCTCAAGTTACGAGCCGCAAGTTACAAGTCAGCTCATTGCAACTTGAAATCGCTGACCACGAACTTTAGCACCTCTATCTCTTGGCAACTAATCAACTTCCAAGTACCTTCCGCGCAAAACCAATTACATTCATGTCTGTATCTATCAAAAAATTCATCGAAGGACTTCCAAAAGCCGAATTGCATTTACATATTGAAGGTTCGTTTGAACCTGAATTAATGTTTAAAATCGCACAGCGAAATCAGAAAAAAATTCGATTTAACTCCGTTGAAGAGGTAAAAAAAGCATACAACTTCAGTAATCTTCAGGATTTCCTAGACATCTATTATGAGGGAATGAATGTGCTCACAACAGAGCAGGATTACTACGACCTCACTTGGGCTTACGTGAGCAAAGTATACTTAGAGAATGTGATTCATACAGAAATAATGTTCGATCCTCAGGGTCACACAGATAGAGGAATTGAATTCGATACTGTTATTAATGGAATTGACCGAGCTTTGAAAGATGCTCAGTCGAAGCTGGGAATGACTACTGTTCTCATTATGAGTTTTCTTCGTCATTTAGATGAAGAATCAGCTTTCAAAACATTGGAAGATGGCTTAAGACATCAGGATAAGATTGCGGCTATTGGTTTGGACTCATCAGAGTTAGGAAACCCACCATCTAAGTTTGAGCGTGTTTACAAAAAGGCTAAAGAAGCTGGTTTTAAACTAGTTGCACATGCAGGAGAAGAAGGCCCGGCCGAATACGTTTGGGAAGCGCTGAACTTGCTAAACATTGACCGTCTTGACCACGGGAATCGTTGTTTGGAAGATGAAGAATTGGTAAAAGAATTAGTGAAGCGTAAAATGGGACTAACGGTTTGTCCGTTATCTAACCTAAAACTTTGCGTGATAGATGATTTGAAAGAACATCCTATGAGAACACTGCTTGAAAAAGGTTTGAAACCATCCATCAATTCTGATGACCCAGCATATTTTGGCGGATATATGAATGCTAATTATCTAGCTACCGCTGAAGCTTTGAATCTAACGAAGGAAGAATTGGCAGAAATTGCAAAAATCAGTTTTGAAACGAGCTTCTTACCTGAAAGTCAGAAAGCTGAATGTATTCAAGCTGTAGACGGCTATTTGAAAGCCAATAGCTAGAGCAAACATACCAGCCTGATGTCATCCTGAACTTGTTTCAGAATCTGTTCGCGATTAAATGGATTCTGAAACAAGTTCAGAATTACGATACGCAAACACTTACGCTCTTTCTATTATCGTGGCATAACCCTGCCCAACTCCAATACACATAGTAACCAAAGCATATTGCTTCTGCGTTTTCTGTAATTGAATAGCCGCAGTTTGTAGAAGTCTTGCACCACTCATTCCTAACGGATGACCAATAGCAATTGCTCCTCCATTCGGGTTCACGCGAGAATCATCATCAGCCAATCCCATTTTACGGGTACAGGCCAAAGATTGAGCTGAAAAAGCTTCATTCAGTTCAATCACATCCATATCGTTTAACGATAAACCAGCACGTTTCAGAGCTTTTTCAGACGCATAAACAGGACCAATTCCCATAATTCTAGGCTCCACTCCAGCAACAGCTGCAGAGACAATTCTCGCCATTGGCTTCAAATTATGGTCTTTTAAAGCTCGGTCTGAAGCTACAAGTATGGCGGCCGCTCCATCATTCAATCCAG
>JBLIGB010000148.1:0-4035 GCA_047636795.1 Bacteroidia bacterium
TTACAATAAACCGAGGTATTTTGCAAGGTGTAGAACCTGAAATGGCAGTCATTTCGTCCAATGGAATTGTCGGAATTGTTAAAGATGTTTCGAAGAATTTCGCTTCGGTTATTTCCGTACTCAACAAAAATTCTAGCATTAGTGCTAAACTAGCCGATACTGAATACATCGGTTCGCTGGTGTGGGGCGGGGGAGACCCCAAAGTGGCTAAGCTTATGGATATTCCGAATCATGTGCAATTGGCTGAGGGAATGCTGATTGAGACTTCTGGCTTTTCGTCAATGTTCCCAAGCGGAATCAACATAGGAACCGTTCGCTCGTTTAACGTAGCACAAGGCGATAATTTCTATTCGATTGAAGTGGATTTACTTACGGATATGAGTTCGGTAAGTATGGTTTATGTAGTGAACAATTTGATGCGATTGGAGCAAACAGAACTCGAAAAACAAGCGCAGGCAGATGACGAGTGATTCGTTGAAATATATCTGGCAATTTGCGTTGCTGTGCCTTCTTCAGGTACTCATTTTCAATAATTTGAATTTGGGAGGTTACGTCAATCCGTTTCCCTACGTCTATCTCATTCTCATTCTGCCAATTTCTCTTGGCCGCATTCCAATACTTTTCATTGGTTTTTCCCTCGGTTTGGTAATTGACATATTCTCAAATACAGGCGGGATTCACGCTGCTGCAACCACACTTATTGCATTTTATCGTCCCCTTTACCTAAAAGCACAATCCCCGCGGGAAGGCTATGAACTGACGGCACTTCCGCACTTAAAAACTTTCGGGTTTGCATGGTTTGTCCCCTATGCAACCATCATTGTTGTTATTCATCATCTCGCCCTTTTTTATTTAGAGATTTTCCGTTTCCAAGAATTCTTCCACACACTTTTAAAGGTGGTGTTGAGTTCGGGATTCACCATGTTTTTCATCCTTTTGGCGGAATACCTTTTCGTTAGTAATAAGCGTAGATAATGGCCATTCAATCCAAACATACCGACCGTATGTATGTGATTATGGGAATTGTAATTCTAGTCGCCATTACTTTTTTAGGGCGGCTATTTTTCATTCAAGTGCTCGATGATTCATATCGCCTTTCGGCAGAGAATAATGTATTGCGATATCAGATAGAATTCCCAGCACGAGGTCTGATTTATGATCGGAATGACGAGCTGTTGGTTTTCAATGAGGCCGCTTATGATTTGATGGTTGTGCCGCGGCAAGCAAAGGATATCGATACCGCATCCATGTGTCAGGTTTTGGGAATGACCAGAGAGCAGTTCATTAGTCAAATGAACAAAGCTAAATCCTATTCATACCGTAAGGCAACTGTTTTTCAGAAACAGATTTCAGGTGTGACGTACGGAAACTTACAGGAGAAACTCTATCGAATGCGGGGCTTTTTTGTGCAAAAGCGTACGCTCAGGAAGTATCCTAAACCAATTGCGGCACACTTGCTCGGTTATGTGGGTGAAGCCAATCAGAATAAGCTTGATCAAGACGTCTATTATAAGAAAGGCGATTACGTTGGAATCGGTGGTTTGGAAAAATCGTACGAACAAGAATTGCGCGGCAAGAAAGGAGTAAAAGTGGTTATGGTTGATGTTTTCAATCGGAAGAAAGGGAGCTATAAGGATGGGAAATACGATACGCTTGCTGTTGCTGGAAAGAATATCACTTCCACCATTGATGCGGAATTACAGGCTTACGGAGAATACTTAATGCAGAACAAAACGGGAGCAATTGTGGCGTTGGAACCTGCCACAGGCGAAATTTTAGCATTGGTTACTGGCCCTTCCTTCGACCCCAATTTGCTTGTTGGTCGGGTCCGGTCAAAGAATTATAATTTGCTTTTAAAAGACACACTTAAACCTCTTTTTAATCGTGCCCTGATGAGTGAGCAGAATCCACCTGGCTCTACATTTAAGTTGATAAATGCGCTAATCGGACAGCAGGTAGGCGTGGTGACTCCAGCCACATCTTATCGCTGTCCACGAGGATATATTTCAGGTAATTTCAGAATGGGTTGTCACGACCACCGCTCGCCATTGAACCTTCGGGAATCCATTCAACATTCGTGTAATGCGTACTACGGAAACGTCTTCCGAAACATCATTGATCACACGGGAAAACCGTGGGAAGGGTTAGAAGTTTGGCGTAAGCATGTCTTAAGTTTTGGGCTTGGAACCAAGTTCAATACTGACTTACCCGTTGAGTACCTAGGAATCGTTCCTACTACAGAATTCTACGACAAATATTACGGGGAACACCGATGGAAATCTCTTACAATTATTTCCATGGCAATTGGGCAAGGAGAGTTAGGAACAACACCTTTACAGTTGGCAAATATGACCGCTGCCATCGCTAATCGCGGATATTATTACCCACCACATTTAGTAAAAGCGATTGATGGTAAACCAATTACCAGTCGGTTTACGGAAAAGCAGATGACTACCATCGATCGTCAATATTTTGTCCCTGTAGTTGATGGGATGGAAATGGTGTTTCAGCAGGGAGGAACAGGTTATCGCTCACGAATTGACAGTTTATCGATGTGTGGTAAAACAGGAACAGCCCAGAACCCGCACGGAGAGGATCATTCTATTTTTATCTGTTTTGCGCCAAAGGATAATCCAGAGATTGCGTTAGCAGTTTTTGTTGAGAATGGTGGAGGAGGAAGCAAATATGCTGCGCCCATGGCCAGTTTGATGGTGGAGAAGTACCTGCGCGATACGATTTCGCGGCAAGTATTTGAGCAGGTAATATTAGACGCAGACCTGATTACAAACCCGCTCAAGAAAACGGAATGAGAAGGCAGGAAAGTATTTTTGCTGGAATTGATTGGGTCACGGTTTTCCTTTATCTCACGCTTGTCTTTATGGGCTGGGTAAACATATATGCAGCTGTGTATAATGAGGAACACCAAAGCATTTTAGATACTACTCAGCGCTACGGAAAGCAACTAATCTGGATTGGACTTGCGATTTTCGTGGCTTTAGTGATTATGCTAATTGATGGCAAGTTTTATTCAACTTTCGCTATACCGATTTATGTCGTCAATATGCTGTTGCTGGTGATTGTATTGATAACGGCAAGAGATGTGGCGGGTGCGCGTTCTTGGATTGATATTGGGCCTTTCAAACTTCAACCATCTGAGTTTGCGAAGAGCGCTACCGCACTTGCCATTGCTTATTATCTCAGTACGCTTAATATTCGGCTAGAAGATTTCAAAACTAAGTTGATTGCAGTTGTAATTCTGGTGATTCCAGCGGGGTTAATACTTCTTCAGAATGACACGGGTTCCATGCTTGTTTTCGGTGCATTTGCCTTGGTTATGTATCGTGAAGGGCTGTCCGGGAACTTCCTTCTATTTGGTTTGGCAATGGTCGTTTTGTTCATTTTCTCACTGCTATTTACCCCCTTGATTATGCTAGTCATAATTGGAAGCATTGGGTTGCTGATCTTTCTATTCCAACGCAAAAAGACGTGGAAACTCGGACTCGCGGTTGGGTCTGTTGTAGGTCTGTTGATGGGTTTCGTGTTCAGTGTCGATTACATATTTAATGAAGTTCTGGAGCCACATCAGCAAGTTAGAATTGATGTGCTTCTAGGAAAGAAGGACGATCTGAGAGGAGCTGGGTACAACGTTAATCAAAGTAAGATTGCAATTGGTTCGGGAGGATTTTTCGGTAAGGGATTTCTGAAAGGAACACAGACCAAGTATGACTTTGTTCCTGAGCAGACTACCGACTTTATTTTCTGTACGGTAGGCGAGGAGTGGGGCTTCCTCGGTACGTTTACGGTTATCGCGCTTTTTACCGCCCTTATACTTCGAATCCTTTATATTTCTGAACGGCAGCGGTCCTCCTTCACGCGTATCTATGGCTACTGCGTAGCCAGCATCTTGCTATTCCACTTTCTCATCAACATCGGAATGACAATCGGCCTGATGCCCGTAATCGGTATTCCACTTCCGTTCTTTAGCTATGGCGGCTCATCGCTGCTTGGCTTTACCATTCTGCTTTTTATTTTTGT
>JBLIGB010000149.1:0-4025 GCA_047636795.1 Bacteroidia bacterium
TTTTTGAATATTGGTCCTGTTTCTGATTCGAAAACGTTTGTAATGAGCAAGCGAACCGCGTTCGACCCAATATCTATCGCCCCAAACTTCATTTAAGTTCTTTCGGTATGAGTTTGAACAATTGTTTGCCAGATATTTTCTTGATTTCAGCCCAATCGTCAATATCCAGCTCAATTCCCATTGCACCGCAGGTAGGAAGGTTGAATAATTGTTCTTCTTGAAGCTTATTTACCAAACCGGTAAAACCTGGGTTATGACCAAACAGAAACACCGTTTGGTGCTCATTTCCAACCTCCGAAATCACGTCTAGAAGCTCATGAACAGATGCTTCGTAGATATTCGCGTTTGTAGCAATTTTATCTAAGGCATAAGCCATGTTTATGGCAATGATGATGGCTGTATCAAGCGCTCGAACAGCAGGACTGGAAAGAAAAAGGTCTGGCTCAACCCCTAGCTTGAGAAGTTCAGCAGCTATGCTAAATGCGTTGTTTACGCCTCGCTGTTTCAATGGTCTGTGGTAATCTTTCAGCTCGGGATGCTCCCAGCTAGATTTCCCGTGCCGAATTATAACAAGTGTCTTCATTTACTCCGTGAAACTAAGCACATCCTTACTTTCATTCAAATAAGTTTCGAGCGAAGCTTTTGATTCCGTTGCATTTAGACCCAGAAGTAAAGCAAGTTCTGTGTTTAGAACTTCAGCATATTTATCTGCAATTGGCTTTTCAAAATACAAGCGACCAGTTCTGCGGATTAGGAAGTCTGAAAGTTCATTTAGCATTTCGTTTTCCGAAGAATAACGAATCTCTGCGAGCAATATGGCTAATGTTCTGTCTTCGTTTTTCAGGTCAACACTAGAAATGATTTCCAAGGCGTTGCTACCATATTTATGGAAAAGGCCACTGAGCTGTAATTCCGTAAGAGTGGTTTCTCCAACCTCTGAAACAAACGCTTTAAAACTGTGAAATAGTCCACCAGATAATTTTCTGCTGGATGACCTAGATAGTGCGAATTGTCGTTTTTCTTCTACCTCCAGCTGACGAAATGCGAGGTCAACAGTTCGTTCAGCCATTTTACGATAGCCCGTTAACTTTCCTCCTGCAATACTTATCAATCCATGCTCAGAAATGAAAATTTCATCCTTTCGAGATAACTCCGATGGCGACTTTCCATCCTCATGGATAAGTGGTCGTAATCCTGCCCAAGTTGATTGAATGTCAGCGCGGGTAAGCGGTTCAATATCAAAAGCATTGTTTGCCGCATTCAGCACGTAGTCCACATCCGAATCGGACACGTGTGGTCGTTCAATGTTTTCAGTGTAATCCGTGTCTGTTGTACCAACATACGTGGCGCCATCACGCGGAATCGCGAAAATCATTCTGCCATCCGAAACATCAAAATAAACGGCTTGCCGTAGTGGAAAACGCTCGCGGTCAAACACCAAATGAATTCCTTTTGTGAGGTGCAATCGTTTGCCCTTCACCTTTTCATCCTTACCACGAATATTGTCAACCCAAGGCCCTGCAGCATTAATGGTCCGCTTCGCTTTTATCTCAAAGGCTTCCCCACCTCGAAGGTCTTTCACCTTCGCACCCGAAATATGTTTCTTCTTGTGAGTGAATTCTTCAAATTCGCAGTAATTCAGCAGTATGGCTCCATCCTCTGTGGCGGATTTTGCCACTTCAATTACCAAACGCGCATCATCACTTCGGTATTCCGAATATACAACCCCAGCTTCCAAACCTTTCTTCTTCAAAAGTGGCTCGTGTTTCAGCGTTTCCTTTAGGCTGAGAACCGATCTTCGTTCACTACGTTTCACTCCAGCCAACCAATCGTAGGTATAAATACCAACGGATGCTGATGCTTTGCCAAACGAACCACCGTCCGTTATTGGCAACAGCATCTTTTCGGGGATTACCAAGTGCGGTGCGTTATGATAAACCGTTTTTCGTTCATGGCCAACTTCTCGCACAAGCGCAAATTCCAATTGCTTCAAATAGCGTAGACCGCCATGAATGAGCTTCGTGCTACGACTGCTCGTTCCTGAGGCAAAATCTTGCTTATCAACCAACGCGACCTTTAATCCTCGACCAGCGGCATCCAGCGCAATTCCAACGCCCGTAATGCCACCACCAATTACTAGAATGTCAAAGGTCTCCTTTTGGAGGTTCTTAATTACTTCGGGACGATTTTTAAAAGAAAACATGGAGTGATTTGAAGCCGCAAAGTTAACGGTTCGCTTGCTTGGTTTTGAAGCTAAACCCCTAAAGAACCGTTATTGTTTGAACAAACTCGTATCGGGCTATAAACTGAAATATTTCCGAACTGAATCCCTATCCAAATTTCGCATCGTCAAGCTGTAATTGATGCAAAGCGGACATTCAGGCGATAGAAAAAGATGGCTAGGAAAGACCGCATGAATCAAAGGTCAGAAAAATATCGAAACGTGAATTACTTCGCGTGCTTCCACCGATTATGACTCCACAGCCAATTTTCTGGCTGGCGCGCAATGCTCGCTTCCAAAAACCGAACGTATACTTCCGTAATTTCTCCTTCGGCTGTTTTGCTTCCGTCCTCAAAAGCAAGTTTCGATACACTTTTATAATGGCCACGTTTTACCCGTATCATTTCATCAAAAACAACGGCTTGACCTTTCCGTCTTGCCAAAATCTCCAATCCGCGATGAAAAGGAATTTCTCTTCCGAAGAAATTGACCCAAGCAGCGCGCTTTCTGTCTGAAGGATTTTGATCTGCCAAAAAAACCGTCATTCCCGGTTTTTCAGGGTCTGTCATCATGGCTTTTAAATCATTAGCAGGAATGAGTTCCGTACCATAACGCACACGATATTCGTTAACCAAGCGTTCCATGTCTTTATTCTTCTGAATCATGTAAATAATCCGAAGATGAAACTGCGTATGATGGTTCAAAATCCAGTTTCCCCATTCCCAGTTGAATTGATGGGAGGTGGCTTGCAGCACATGCTTTCCATCAGCAAACAACTTGTCGTATATGGTTGTATCTACCTCAAACCGTTCCGATATTTCTTCAGGCGTAGCCTTAAACAGCTTAATCGTTTCCACCACTTGGTCACAGAGATTCTTGTAAAACTGGATGTTTATTTCGTTGATTTCCTCCGCGCTTTTATCGGGAAAAGCAAGTGAAAGATTACGCCAAACCATCTTTCTACGATACCAAATTACATGGTAGAGAAAAAAGAAGAAAAGGTCGGAAATGGCGTACAACAACCACCAAGGCAGACTGGCAATTCCGTTCAAGAAAAATTTCAGGAAGCTGTACATGCTGCAAAGATGCGGCTAATGAATCAACTAATTTCGCTGTATGGGAATTCGCTCGTTCTTCGCTAAACCTCTTGCTTGGTGGACTCATCGCCAAACCAAAGCTTGGAGCCAAAAACCGAAAGAAACTCAACAAAGGGTTTTTCAAGAGTTGGTTTCGAAAGCAAAAAACACAGCTTTTGGTCAAGACCACGATTTCCTGCGAATAAAAAATCACGCAGATTTTGTTGCGCAAGTTCCCATTAGAGATTATGAAGAACTGAAGTCATATTTCGAGCGCACCGTAAGCGGAGAAGGAAATGTTCTCTGGCCCGGAAAACCACTTTATCTGGCAAAAACTAGCGGCACAACTTCGGGTGCCAAGTACATACCAATTACTCGCGACAGCATTCCAAATCACATCAACGGAGCCAAGAATGCCTTGCTGAGTTACATCCACGAAACTGGCAACGCCTCTTTTGTTGACGGCAAGTTGATATTCCTTTCAGGTTCTCCCGTTTTGGATAAGAAAAATGGAATCCATGTTGGAAGACTATCAGGCATCAGCAACCATTTTGTGCCCAGCTATCTTCGCACCAACCAAATGCCGAGCTATAAAACCAATTGCATTGACGATTGGGAAACAAAAGTGGAAACGGTTGTTGATGAAACGCTCAACCAACAAATGACACTCATTTCGGGTATTCCGAGTTGGGTGCAGATGTATTTCGATAAAATCAAGGAGCGAACAG
>JBLIGB010000150.1:0-3977 GCA_047636795.1 Bacteroidia bacterium
TGAAACATTAGACCAAGAAGCGATAGAAAAAACACTACTCCGAAAATGCGATGCGTCAAAACATCATCCAATTTCTTAGTTAGCTCATGCGCTGAAACAGCTCCATCCCCGTTCGCTTTACGAAGAACCTCTTTGATAACCTGATGTTTTTCAGCCTTAGAATCCCATGTAATAGTTGGTAATTCCAATGAATGGCTGGCAATGATTTCCTTCAATTCATTGACACCTTTTCCGTCACGCGCATTGGTTTTCAACACAGGAACATTCAAGGTTTCTGACAGAATGGAAAGGTCAAGTTTAGATGACAACCGAGACAATTGATCAGCCATGTTTAGCACCAAAATGGCAGGGACTTTTTGCTCCAACACCTGTAAGACCAAGTACAAACTTGTCTTCAGGTGCGAAGCGTCAACTATGATTAAAACCAAATCCGGATGGTCGGGATTATCGGAATCTAGAAGAGCTCTTGCAGCGACTTCTTCATCCATTGACCTAGGTTGTAAGCTGTATGTTCCTGGAAAATCTACAAGATTAACCTTGCGGTCTCCTGATGTGAACTGACCAGACTTTTTCTCGACCGTAATTCCCGGGAAATTCCCGACTTTTTGATGAAGACCAGTGAGTTTATTGAAAAGAGAAGTTTTACCGCTGTTGGGGTTGCCAATTAAGGCGACTTTCAGCGTCTCTCTCTCTTCCTTCATCCGTAAAAATTAATCGTTGTTCAGATAGCCTCTGGCAGAACAAGAATTGTTGAAGCCTCGGCTTTTCTGAGACAAAGAACGTGATCAGAAACACGGATAGCAATAGGACATCCCATGGGCGCAATACGCTCAATGCTAAGTCGCTCACCAGCAACCACGCCTCTTTCGGCTAAATAACTCGCCAACCGTTCATCTGAGAAAGATGATACGATTGCTTGTTGTCCTGGTATGAGATCTTTTGCCGTCACGTTATTAAGAATGATTCTAAACAGAAACCAAAAGTACGTACAAATGTTGCGCTCTAAAGCAGCCCAAATCACTTATACCCTAATTAGGGTAGGCCGATTGCTGGCGAGGGAACTGGCACGAGTAATCCAAAACAAATAGTTGATAGGTTCTTACCGTGGCGGCTTAATTCCTTTGTACGTTGAATAATTTTGCAGCTAAATGTTACGTTATATGCAGATAGAAAGAAAAATTATGATGTGTAGAGGGGTTTTCGTGCTGTTGCTGATGACGGGTGGATTTCAAGGTTTTAGCCAAACCTCGGACACAGCTGAGGTTAAAATTTTAGCAGACGACCCCATTTTGGTCACTTTAGACAGTATGGTTACCTCCAGTTTCTTTCTTTCGAGCGAGTTTACCGCGGACACGGCATTGCTCAATACCAGCAAATGGGAAAAGGGTGAAATCCCCGTTTACGATGACGCTCATTATCTAGCGGCTTTCAAGGAAATGGATGCGGCTAGTCCTTTCAACTTTGTTTACAACGGGCCGGTTAAGGCATACATTAATGCATACCTAGGTAAGAACCGAGCAAAAGTTGGCCGTATGCTTGGGCTAGCCGAATTGTATTATCCGCTATTTGAAGAAACGCTAGACAGATACAACCTACCTCTTGAATTAAAACATCTGGCAATTGTTGAGTCCGCTTTAAACCCCAAAGCCCGCTCACGTTCAGGTGCAACAGGTTTGTGGCAATTCATGTACAGAACAGGAAAAATCTACGACCTGAACTCCACATCTTATTTGGATGATAGAAGCGACCCTTACAAGTCAACCGTGGCAGCTTGCGAATACTTCCGCTATTTGCATGATATGTTTGGAGATTGGCAGCTTGTTTTGGCAGCCTACAACGGTGGCCCGGGGAACTTACTGAAAGCCATAAGAAGGGCTGGAGGTAAACGCGATTATTGGGAAGTTCGCCCATTCCTAAGAAGAGAGACTCAAGGATACGTTCCGGCATTCTTTGCCGTGAATTATGCGATGAATTACGCTTCGAAGAATAACGTTTATCCCGTTAAACCAATTTTCTTCAGCTATGAGTTGGATACGGTGGTCATTAGGAAACAAACCAACCTCAAAACGCTGGCATCGGTCCTTAAAATTCCTTATGCACAAGTTCAATTTCTAAACCCAACATTCAAACAGGACATCCTCCCGGAAACGAAAGACGGTCTCGTACTCACACTTCCTAAAAAGACAATCGGTATCTTCCTTACCCATCAAGAATCCATCTACGATTTGGGCAAAGAAGCTGTGAACGATGCTTACGCCAAACAGGATGAGATTATGAGGGATCAGCGCAATGTTCATATTGTGCGAAGTGGGGAAACTCTTGGCGGCATTGCCGCACGTTATCGCTGCCGTATTTCAGAACTCCGCTATTGGAACGGAATTCGGGGAAACCTGATTCGGATTGGACAGAAATTAGTTGTGTATTCTCAAGTTGCAAGTAAGCCTTCAAGCAGTTCCAAAACAACCGTTGCGGCAGCAGATGGAAAGGCTCGCTACCATACCATACAAAGTGGTGATACGCTTTGGGATATTGCCAAAAAAAATGGACTCTCAGTTGATAAACTCAAAGAATTGAACAATATTTCGAATCATTACAGGTTGAAAATTGGATCCAAACTTAAAATTGGCTGATATGCGCTACTTCTTACCCGTTCTACTCCTCGTTTTTACTGCTTGTGAAGCTCCACAAATGCCTCTTCCTGGAATAACGGGAAAGGCGGGAGAGCTGGTAGTTGTAATGGATGATGCCAACTGGAAAAGCACAGCCGGAGACACGGTTTTCAATGTGCTTTCACAGCACGTTTACGGTTTACCTCAACCCGAACCGATGTTTAATGTGGTTCATATCAAAAGCTCTGCGTTTACCAGTATTTTTAAAACACACAGGAATGTTGTGTACGCAACTATTGGCAAAGGACATGCTAAATCCATCCAATTAAAGACCAATGTTTGGGCAGCGCCTCAGGTTGTTGTGGAAATCTCCGCTCCGACTGCAAAAGAATTTATAGAGGTTTTTGCTGCCAACTCTTCTAAGATTCTTGGGCACGTTCTAAACAAAGAAGAAAGCAGAATTCTTAAAAGCTATAAGGCACAATTGAATACCGAAGTGGTGAAAGCTGTGGAAGTAAAGTTTGACCTCAGGATGATTATCCCTAAAGGATACAATCTTGTGAGAGAGGAAGATAATTTTGCTTGGATTAGGTACGAAACAAAGGATGTAACCCAAAGTATTTTGGTTTATTCTGAGCCGTATACTAAGGAAAACACGTTCAGCGCTGAGGGCATGACCGAAGTAATGAACCGCTTCTCGAAACAATATATTCTTGGGCCAGATGAAACCACGTATATGAGCACATATACAGAGTATCCTCCGCGGTTAGAAGAGACTTCTATTTCGGAGAAGTATGCCTCTAAACTCACTGGGCTTTGGCACATAGAGCGGGCTTTAATGGGTGGACCATTCGTCAGTTACGCATTCTTAGACCCAACGGAGAAAACCGTGTTTTACGTTCATGGTTTTGTATTTGCCCCAGGCAAAAAGAAGCGAAACTACTTGAGGCAAGTGGATGCTATTTTGAATAGTACTCGTTAATCAACCAATGGCACTTTAATCTGCTTACTTCCCTCCTCGCCTTCTAGTGATAACACGTACAATCCACGGGCTAAATCACGCGTATCAATTGTAGTTTGAAGCGCTTGTTGATTGTACACTTGACGATACACTTCCTTTCCTTGAACGGTGTACATGGCAATATCAAATTGTTGTGCCTCAGGGAAGCTTAAACTGATATTCAAATTATCTGATGTAGGTACAGGATAGGCTTTAAACACAACGTTCTCCAATGGTTCTTCAATGGTGGTGTAATCCACCTCAAAAACAGCAATTATGGTATCAACTCCAGCAATTTCTACCGAAGCCATAATACTATCCTGATGTGGGAAAATTACGTTTCCGGCAGTTGATTCCCAGTGTGAGAA
>JBLIGB010000151.1:0-3901 GCA_047636795.1 Bacteroidia bacterium
AAAGTAAACGCCCTGCACTTTTCCTTTTACGATAATGGTTAAATGGCTTTTCATTACAAAGCCAAGTATATCGAAAAGCAATCAGTTTTTAGCCTTTGGCGAGTTTTATTCACCAAAGCATAATGTTGAACCGAGATTTGATTTGTGGTTTTAGTGTCTCCTAGCTACAGTCTAGTTATCACCATAAAACAACCGCCCAAGCTGAGAAGAGTCGAATGAAAATGCCTTATCACTTTCTGTTCTATCCAATTTATTGCCAACGGCTAAACTCCAAATAACTAATTCCATACAGAACAGCTTCTCCATTTCGCTTATACTTCCAAGATGCTCGTCAACCAATTTTGATAACGGCTTAATTGAGTTCAGACCTGAACAAAAATCGGCATCGCTATCCGTGTAGTTCAATTCAAGCATATCGTTGTTGTCAAACCACTCAATTACATCAGTATATGGAGTTTTAACTCCGTCTTTCTCAAGATTTGGGATTTCCGGAAATCGCTTTTCAAATTCTGTGGTAACAGCTTTATCAATAAGAAGCTTTGCTACTTCAGTAGCGCCTTCTTGTTCGCCTTCATAAACCAGTTCAATCTTACCCGTAATGGACGGAATTATAGACATGAAATCGACTAACCGAATAGTTGTTTTCTCATCACCCGATTCTATCAATCGCAGGTTTGCAGCAGCGTATAAATTCTCCATCGCGCTGATGGTAAGCCTAGCACTAACACCACTTTTTGCATCTACATACTCGCTGTCTCTTGCTTCAAAAGCCACTTGTTCTAGCAGGTCTCGTGCAAGTTCAGGCAATCCAATACTTGCTCTATCAGATTCTGATACGTTTGCCTCCTGAGAAGTAATCTTCTTTGCGAGTTCAATACTTTTTGGATAGTGCGTGAAAATTTGAGAGCCAATTCTATCCTTAAGCGGAGTTACAATGCTTCCGCGATTCGTGTAGTCTTCTGGGTTTGCGGTAAATATGAATTGGATATCCAACGGCATTCGTAACTGAAAACCTCTGATTTGAATATCTCCTTCCTGGAGAATATTGAACAGTGACACCTGAATCCTTGCTTGAAGATCTGGGAGCTCGTTTAGCACAAAAATGCAGCGGTTTGCTCGTGGAATCATCCCGTAATGGAGTACGCGCTCATCCGAATACGGAAGCTTGAGTGTAGCAGCTTTAATCGGGTCAATATCTCCAATAAGGTCAGATACGTTTACATCTGGCGTGGCTAATTTCTCAAAGAACCTATCAGACCGATGAATCCAGGCAATAGGCGTTTTATCACCAAGTTCTGTTAACGTGTCTTTGGCAAATTTGGAAATAGGAGAGTAGGGGCTGTCGTTTATTTCAGAACCTTTTACAATTGGCATGTATTCATCCAATAGCTCAATCATGTTGCGAGCGATACGCGTTTTGGCTTGTCCTCTTAAGCCGAGTAGATTGATGTGATGTCCAGCCAAAATGGCCTTTTTTAATTGTGGTACGACAGTATTATCGTAGCCCCAAAGTCCTTTAAACGCAGGTTTGTTTTGCTTGATAGTTGCAATCAAATTTTCCTTCAGCTCTTCACTTATACTTCGCTCTTGGTAACCAGATTTCTTCAGTTCTCCAAAGGTGATTTCATTCATCATCTTAAATTTTTTTAATTCTGTTCTTCTCGTAATCTTCGAATATCATTTGCCCCAAACCTTTCAACCCTGTGAGAAAAGCTTTGCCATTATTCTGAGCAGTAAAAAGCTCTACAAACCTTCTTAAATGGGGGTCTGAGGCAATCATAAATGTGGTGATGGGAATCTTTAGTTTTCGGGCTTGTGCGGCTTTATTCAGACACTTCTTTACAATCATTTCATCTAGCCCATTGCTATTGAAATACAGTTCTCCATCTGGCATTTCAACACAACTTGGCTTACCATCGGTAATCATAAATATTTGCTTGTTGGTATTCCGTTTACGTCTGAGAATATCCATAGCTAGATTCAATCCGGCAACGGTATTTGTATGATAAGGTCCAACCTTCAAGTAGGGGAGGTCTTTTACCTTAATTGGCCAAGCCTCGTTTCCGAAAACGATTAAATCTATTGTGTCTTTTGGGTACTTACGGTGGATGAGTTCCACCAAAGCCATTGCCACTTTTTTAGCAGGTGTTATGCGGTCTTCTCCATAAAGAATCATAGAATGGCTGATGTCTATCATAAGCACCGTGCTCATTTGAGCCTTGTGCTTAGATTCTTCCACAACTAAATCATCTTCAGTGATTCGGAGGTCATCAATTCCATGATTGACCTGCGCATTTTTCAGACTTTCAGTTAGGTTGATGGTAGAACGGTCATCTCCATATTTGAAAGACCGTAAGTCACCATCTTTTTCATCACCCTGACCCGTTTTGTTCGTTCGGTGATTACCTAGACCGCTCTTTCGCAACTTCCCAAATATTTGGTCTAATGCGTATTCTCTTAGTGCTGTTTCAAGCTTAGCTGTTAGTAGCTTTTTTCCTGTGCCACCAGTTCCAGCATCTCCATCTTCCGAATCGATTTCTTCACGGATGTAACCGCGTTTCTTCAAGTCTTCTTCAAAATTGGCTAATGTGTATTCATCAGTAAAGATGTCGTACTCTTTGTCTAGCGTGTTAAGCCATTCAAATGCCTCTTCTATATCGCCAGAAGTGTGGGTAAGTAATTCCTTGAAAATCTTAAACACTCTATCGAATGGAGGGATGTCCTTCGGATTGTGTTTGCTGAAAATAAATCCCTGACTGGGATTGAATTGAATGCCTTCCATGAATGCTTTAAAGTAACGCTTAGATGAATACCATCCTCAGGCGTTATGGAGAAAACAAGAACTTACTCTGTTTGTTGTAGCGAATCCGTCTCTGATGGAACTTAAGAACTATTGAGTAGTGTTATCCCCTTTGATACAAGGCAACTATTCCCCGTACTTCACAACAATCGTTTTCGAAGAACGGATAGTTTCACCATTAGCATCTTGCGATGGTTTCCAGCTAGGCATGGAGCGCACAACACGGAGTGCATCCTCATTCATCAATCCATTTTCCCCGACCTTAACTTTGGCGTTGGAAATGCGTCCATCAGTTTCAATATTAAAACTAATAGTAACCTCACCATCTAAGCTGAGCGCTTTCATAGCATCCGTATAAATTTTCTTGCGATCAATAAACTTGTAGAGAGCAATGTCGCCACCAGGGAATTTTGCTATGCTAGACTGGTCAGAAAGTGCTTGCCTTTCAGCTTCCATTTGCTTGCCCTGTTCTTCTTGCTTTCTTTTGGATGAGCGAGCTTTGTTGTCAAATGCTGCAATAACCATGTCAGCACGTTCGTTAGCAGCTTCCGCTTCCTCCTTCATTTTTTCTTGATTAAGAGCAGGTGATTCTGCTGCTTTTTGTTCAGTATATACAGCTCCGTTTCCCACCAACTGGTCAACCTCAGTAATTTCTTCGACATCCGCCAAAACAACCAAGTCTTCATCCTCAGCCTGCTGAACTAAAACGGTCTCCGAAGCTGCGAAGTTTTTATAGTCATCGGCTTTAGATTGTAGTTCTTCAACCACCTCGTCTTTTTCAAGTACTTGCACCTCAGCTTGTTTCTGCAATTTTAGCTTTGGTTCTTCTACTAGTGTTCGTTCATCAACATTGGAAGGAAATTCGGCTTCAACAACATCATTGTTGTCCAGCAATTCCTCTTCAACTACAGAGTCCATCACAAGTGCCCTCACTGTTTCCCGCTTCGGAGGTTCGTTCTTAACCGTTTTACCCGAAGCATTATCAGCCAATTCATCTTTCCCGAAATATTGTGAACCAAAGAACGTGGCACCACCAATAACTATGAGAACAGCAACTGCGGCAGCCAACTTGCGATAATCAAAATCTGATTGCTGCCTTGG
>JBLIGB010000152.1:0-3898 GCA_047636795.1 Bacteroidia bacterium
TTTGCACATATTTCAAAAAGGTATCGAGATATCCGCTTCCAAGAAAAATCAAAATCGGTAGAAACAGATACTTTTTTTCGAGTTTGACACCATCAGATTTACGAATAGTAACAAGCGTTACTGCTATTATGGCTAGCAGAATTCCAATAATTTTCAATCCTGCTAACGATTCATTGTAGAGAATGAACCCGGCCGTTACCGGAATAACCAGCGACATCTTGTTTGCCACAGAACTTACTGCCACTCCTACTTTTTGCGAGGAAAGCGCCATTAGGTAGAATACACCAATGAAAGAGGAGCCAATAATCAAAGCGCTCAACGCCCACGGTTTGGCAATAATCTGGTATGGATGTAGAGAGACAGGAGTCATCAGAAACCCCAATGCGGCAGCAACGAGGTAGTTGATTGTGATGGCCTGAAATGTTTGGACTTTGAACTTGTCGAAGTACTTGAAAATCACCAATAGAACTGATGATGAAAGAATGCTTAATACTAAAGGAATCATCGGTTTCGGTAGGTGAGTAGGCGGTCGTTACCAACCTTGGTTTCAAATTCTGGAGATACGCTCAATTGATGAGCTTTCACGCCATTTTCAATAGTTGTCGGCGAGATAAAACGTCTGATTTCATCCCAAATTTGAGCTTCATAAAACGAAGAGTGGAGAGTTGGTCCGCCTTCGACAATTACAGATTGAATGTCGCGTTTGTACATCTCGGTAAGAATGGCCTGTAAGTCACTCACGCTTTCAACCAAAATGGTTTCGCCATGTAGTGCTTCGAGGTTTTTGCTTTCGGAGAAGATCAATGTTTCCGCCTCATTATTAAATATCTTGAAGTCGGTTGGTATTTCCAACTTTCTATCCAACAGAATTCTAGTCGGATTCTTGCCTTTGTACTTTCTCGTGGTTAAACTCGGATTGTCTAAGCAAGACGTGTTCTTTCCCACCATAATAGCGGCTTCTTCCGAACGCCATTTATGAACTAGAATGTTTGATGCTTCGCAAGTGATTTTCAGAGATGCTTCGCTAGAATCGGTGCGCATTCTATCCACAAAACCATCTGCCGTTTCAGCCCACTTCAGAATAATGTACGGCCGCTTTTTTTGATGAAATGTGAGGAATCGCCTATTTAGTTCCTGTGCTTCAGACTCCAGCATGCCCAACTTCACATCTATTCCGGCTTCAATCAGTCGTTTTATTCCTAATCCATTTACCTGTGCAAAAGGGTCTAGACAAGCGATTACAACGCGTTTAATTTTCTTCTCAACTATGAAGTTGGCACATGGCGGTGTTTTTCCAAAATGAGCGCAAGGTTCTAAAGTCACGTAAAGCGTAGAATTTGGTAAAAGGGATTGGTCTTTAACTGAATTAATGGCATTTACCTCGGCATGATTGCCGCCATACGGACTCGTGTATCCCTCACCAATAATTTGATTTTTATGCGCAATAACGCATCCAACCGAAGGATTTGGCGCAACTGAACCCAAACCTAGTTGAGCCAGTTCCAAAGCCCGAAGCATGAAACGTTCTGGTTTGATAGTCGATAACAATTTCGAGATTTATTTTATTCCAATTCCCAAATACCCCATCACTTCTTGGGTAAGATCGTCAGCATCAGGTGCAACTATAATTATGGAATTCCCAGTTCCATCTGCAGAACTGAAAACGTATCTGTATCCCTTTTGTGCTGCTACCTCGTCCATCGCTTTTTCCAGTTTTTTAGCAATCGGAGATAGCAACTCGCTCCGCTTAGAATAAAGCTCTTGTTCATTGGCACTTATCAACTTGTCTAACTCCTTTCTCAAGGATACTATCTCATTCTGAGTAATTATTTTCCCCGCTTCAGAAAGTTCGCCTGACTGCGATTTTTTCTGGAAACTCTCCACTTTCTTATTTATAAAGACATTTCGCTTTTCAATTTCAGCTTGTTTTTCAGCCGTAAATTTGTCCACAATTGCCATCATTTCCTTCGTCTCAGGCATGCTGTTCATCACCAATTCCATATACACGTAACCTATTTTGGTTTCGTTAGGTAGGTTTGCCGATATACCAATAAACGCCAAAAGCCCGATTATAACTATGTTTTTCATATTCACCGCTATTTAATTGTTGAAGTTGAGTAAAGTTTAATCCGTTGGTTAAAAAATGATTCTACTTCCGCATAATTTCGTTGTTTTATCGAATCATAGCTACGGTTACGTTTCTCAAAAAACGTCTCGTTCTACAAAAGAATAATTCATTTTCACTTTATCAAATTAGACTTTAGTTAACTTCATTTCGGACGCAAGTTACACGCAACAACCAATGGGAGCAATTCTGCTTTTTCTTAGAGGTATAGTATTAATCATCCTCACGCTGTCCTGCACGCTAGTTGCCCTTCTCGGTGGCATTCCTTTTGGGCATCGCTTTGCTCTCGGAATGGAGCGATTTTGGTCTGTGGTTATGCTCAAAGTATTTGGTGTAAAAACTGTTTTGCATGGCGAGAAACCAAAAGTCGGATTGATGATGTCGAACCATCAATCATACATTGATATCTGGCTGATTCCCAAGTATGCTATTGCTGTTTTTGTAGCTAAAGCTGAAGTGAAAAAGATGCCGATTCTGGGTTGGGGCGCTAGTTCGGTCGATACCGTTTATGTGGACAGAAACGACAAAGACAGTCGAACTAAGACCAAGAATGAGATTTCCAATCGGATAAAAAATGGTAGATCGGTTATCATTTTTCCAGAAGGAACAACGGGTTCTGGAGACGGTCTTTTGCCATTAAAACCAGGAATGTTTCATGTGGCTGCCACCAACGGATTTCCAATTATTCCAACCGCAATTTTCTACGAGAATCCGGACTTAGCTTGGTTTGGAGATGATGGAATGGGGGCAAATTTCTACCGAAACTTTAAAAAGTGGTCAACAACGGCACATGTAGTTTTTGGAGAACCCATGACTGGAACAGACGGTGAAGAGTTGATGGAGCGTTTTCGTGTTTGGGAACTAAATCAACTAAATAAATTGAAACGTCATGTTGCCGATGCGCTTTAACTTTTGTGCTGCAATTGACAACAATCATGCATTCTTCTAAAATGTGGAAGTTAACTTTAGGCAACTTTCAGTCTCGAAATCTGTTATTCAATCAATGCAGCGTTTTTTTCTCCTCTTTTTGATTGCATTAATCGCACTCGTCAGCAGCTGTAAAGAGGGTGATGATGATAAATATGTCACTACGCCTTATGAGTTGCAAATCCCAAAGGGATTGCCGCCAATGGATATGTTTATTCCGTTAGATAATCAAATGACGGTAGAAGGTGTTGCACTAGGAAGAAAGCTATTTTACGATCCACTTCTTTCTGACGATAATACGCAAGCCTGTGCAGATTGCCACAAACAGGAATCTGGTTTCTCTGACCGCCGACAATTTAGCGAAGGAATTGATGGAAGTATTGGAACTAGACAATCTATGACGCTTATTAACCTTGGATGGAATCAGTTTGGATTTTTTTGGGATGGAAGAGCACCCACACTAGAAGATTTGGTCTTTGAACCAGTGAGGAATCCAATTGAGATGAATACCACTTGGCCCGAAGTAGAAGCCAAACTAAATGCGAGTAATGAGTATGTGGAGTTGTTTACGCAGGCATACGATGTGGACGTAATTGATTCGGTACATGTGGCAAAGGCTATTGCTCAATTTATTCGAACACTCATTTCTGGTAACTCCAAATTTGATAAATGGTACAATCAACAGGCAATACAATTAACCGAGGCTGAAACACGGGGTTTTATCCTTTTTAATGGTGAGGGAGCCGATTGTTTTCACTGCCACGGTTTGGGCGGTTTAATTACAGATAATGGATTTCATAACAATGGATTAGATACTGAATTTAGTTCGGATGAAGGACGTTTTAT
>JBLIGB010000153.1:0-3877 GCA_047636795.1 Bacteroidia bacterium
ACTCCACATTTACATTCCAATTTGCACCAGAAACATTTAAAATTGAAGCTAGCTTTTCAGATGTATTTGGAAGAAACGGTGCAATAATGTTCTTCGAATGCTCTGAAATAACCAACGAAGTGGCTATAACCTTCTTAGCAGCATCTTCATCGGTTTTGATGGTCTTCCAAGGCTCGTTATCAGCCAAATACTTGTTGCCAATTCTGGCTACGTTCATGGCCTCAGCAAGTGCTTGACGGAAGCTGAACTTGTCTAAGCTTGAGGAAACTTTCTCATAATGAGATTCAACCTCTTTCAATACATCTTGATCAAAATCAGAAATAGGAACTTTCCCATCAAAATATTTGTGCGTGAGAACAACAGCTCTATTAACGAAGTTGCCCAAAATGGCAACCAACTCATTATTATTTCTCGCCTGAAAATCCTTCCATGTAAACTCAGAATCCTTGTTTTCTGGGAGAATAGAAGTGAGACAATATCGCAACGCATCAATTCGATCTGGGTAATCCTCCAAATATTCGTGCAGCCAAACCGCCCAATTCCGTGACGTAGAGAGCTTCTGCCCTTCCAGATTCAGGAACTCGTTGGCTGGAACATTCTCAGGAAGAATGTATTCTCCGTGTGCTTTTAGCAGAATTGGGAAAATAATGCAATGAAAAACGATGTTGTCTTTTCCAATAAAGTGAACCATTCTGGTCTCTTCATCTTTCCAGTATGTTTCCCAGTCTTTACCGTTTTGGGCTGCCCATTTCTTAGTGGCGGAGATGTAGCCAATTGGAGCATCCAACCAAACGTAAAGCACTTTTCCATCTGCCCCTTCAACTGGAACAGGAACTCCCCAATCCAAGTCACGCGTCATGGCACGTGGCTGCAATCCGCCATCAATCCAAGAGTTACATTGACCAATTACATGGTTTTTCCATCCCTTCGGATTGTGATGTGGCTTGCCTTCTAGCGTCCCATCATTTATCCATTCCTTCAACCATTTCTCATGGTCTTGCATGGGCAAATACCAATGCGTGGTTGCCTTCTTAATTGGAGCACTGCCACTTAAAGTTGACTTCGGATTTATCAAATCATTCGGACTCAACGCGCTTCCACAGTTTTCACACTGGTCTCCATATGCGGCATCGTGATTACACTTGGGACATGTTCCGGTAATGTATCTGTCAGCTAAAAACTGCTGTGCTTCTTCATCAAAATACTGCTCACTTTCACGAACCTCGAAAATATCTTTCTCAAGTAATTCCAAGAAATAGTTGGACGCTGTTTCATGATGTAATTCCGAAGACGTTCGATCATACACATCAAACTCGATCCCGAAATCTGCGAAGGATTTCCTACACATCGCATCATATCGGTCAACGATTTCTTGTGGGGTTACGCCTTCCTTTTTGGCACGAAGCGTTATGGCTGCACCGTGCTCATCAGAGCCACAAACAAACAACACATCTTCGCCCTTCAGACGCATGTACTTTACGTAAATATCTGATGGCAAATAAGCACCTGCCAAGTGGCCCAAATGAATGGGGCCGTTAGCATAAGGAAGCGCTGCTGTGATAAGATGTCGTTTATATGCGGTCAAAGCTGTTATTTTGAGTGCGCAAAGATAGTATTCAACCGAAGCATGATTATACCACCATTTCTTAAACCAGGCAGCACAATTGGCATTGTAGCTACCGCCCGAAAATTAACCTGGGAAGAGCTCGAATCAACCGTTGGCATTCTGGCTGATGCTGGCTTTAAGATAAGAACTGGTCAGCGAATGTTTGGAGCGGAAAACCAATTTGCTGGTAGCGATGATGACCGAGCATCTGATATGCAACGCATGTTGGATGACCCAGACATCAACGCCATTCTCTGTGCACGTGGCGGATACGGAACCGTTCGTATTATTGATAAACTTGATTTTACTGAGTTCCAGAAACACCCGAAATGGTTGTGTGGCTTTAGTGATATTACGGTTTTGCACGCGCACATTAACCAGAATTGCGGAGTAGCCACTTTGCATAGTTCTATGCCGCTGAGCATGAAAGATTTGCCAGAAGATCATGCACAGATAACTACGCTCATTAATTCACTGAAAGGAGAATTACCTAATTATGATTTCGCTTCTCATCCACTCAATAGAATCGGTACGATGGAAGGCAAAATAGTTGGTGGAAACCTATCTGTTATTTATTCTATTCTCGGTTCAGAATCAGACCTTAACACAGATGGGAAGATTCTATTTCTAGAAGATTTAGATGAGTATCTCTATCACATTGACCGGATGATGATGAACATCAAACGGAATGGGAAACTAGACAACCTAAAAGGTCTGATTATTGGCGGAATAAGTGATATGAACGATAACGCAATTCCTTTCGGAAAAACAGCAGAAGAGATTATTCGCGAAGAGGTAAATGAGTTTGATTACCCGGTTTGTTTCAATTTCCCCGCAGGGCATATTGACGATAATCGGGCACTTATTTTAGGTAAGAAAGCCGCTATCCAAATAACGGACAACGGCTCACATTTCCAATATATTAAGGTGTAATTAACGCGCTACTTTTTCATATCCCTTTGGGATTTCGAAAAGCGATTCATCCAGCTTTTTACTTTCTAATTTATCTACCTGCAAAAAGCCCTTTTTGTGTCTCAAAAACGTGTTTTCCTCCGCCATAAACGGAAACTTGTTCCCAACATCAGGAATGCTCATGTAATAAGTCGAAAAGTTATCTTTTCGCTTAAGAATACTTAGCAATTTGGGAAAGAACTCATACTTCGCATCGTCCGAAACCCAATACATTACTTCGCGGTCGGCTGGTTTATTTTTTACCCGAAACTGAGAACAGTTAACCCCATGAATCGATCGTTTCAGCTGTCCATTAACTACCACTGTACCGGCAATTCCACCTGACTCACCATCCTTGCTAGGACGTTTCATGTAGAGGTTTCTCTCATGACTTAGTGCTATGATATCTTCCGATTCAAGATTCACCAGCATCGTGGCAACCGACTCATCGCTTCCTTCCACCATTTCATCAATACGGACCATATTTCCTTTAACGTGGTATACGTATTTTATCACATCGACCATGTTTGATTTAGTGAAATAGATGGACCCTTCGAATCCTTGCGCAGTAGCGCCTAGTGATATTATTGATAGAAGGCCAACGGCCAGTAATTTCTGAAGTCGCATGCTATTGGTTTTTGTGCGTGTTCTGTTAGTGTTCAGCTTTACGCAAACCAAGGCACAAAAGTTTCCATTATCCAGCAAATAGTGGGCTACCCTAAAAACATACCCACCAGCACAGCGGTAAACAGACACGCCAATGTTCCGCCAAGCAATGCACGCATACCGAGTTTAGAGAGTAATCCTTTACGGTTGGGAATGAGTGTTCCGATACCTCCAATTTGTATTCCAATGGATGCGAAGTTGGAAAACCCACAAAGGATGTAAGTAGCCATAATCATAGACTTTTCATGGACAAACATTCCTCCGAATTTCATTTCTCCTAAAGTTTTGTAAGCGTAGAACTCGTTTAAGATTGTTTTCTCGCCAAGAAGTTGACCAACTAAAAAAACATCTTCTGTAGGAACGCCCATGAGCCATGCGATTGGAGCGAATGCGTAACCGACAATAAACTGGAAACTAAGCCCATCAAATCCGGTGTTAGCAGCAATAATTTCATTCAATCCAGTTGTTGCTCCAATCAAATCACGGAGAATCCAGTTTCCCATGTAAACGAATGCTGTAAAAACCAAAAGCATGGCGCCAACGTTTACGGCTAACCTCACGCCATCCGAAGTGCCGTTTGCAACAGCTTCTAGCACATTGGCACCCATTTTCTCTTTACTGATTGTCATACTTTCATTGACCTTTTCCTTTTCA
>JBLIGB010000154.1:0-3811 GCA_047636795.1 Bacteroidia bacterium
AGTGGTTCACCTGTTCCCACATTCACTCTGGTGCAGTTCAGCCGATCGGCATCAGGATGCTTTTCCTTGCTCAGAACTTCCCCGATCACCAAGCCTTCTAATCCTCCTTCAATTGAAGAAAATGGAATCACTTTTTCGACCTCAAGTCCGCCTCCAGTAAGAAGTTCAGATGCTTCGTTAACGTCAATATTAAGCTTCAGATATTCTTTCAGCCAGTTGTAGGAAATATTCATGCGTGTACGTTTGAGCCGCGAATTTAAGGTTTGTGAACCTGAATGAAAGGTTTTCTATTTATCGATAATTCGAGACGGAAGTGACTGAACCTCCTACATTTGCACCAATGGCCGAAATTGGGAATGACATAGAGAAAGCTGCGAGCTTATTGAGGCAAGGAAAGTTAGTTGCTATTCCGACAGAAACGGTATACGGCTTAGCTGGGAATGCTTTCAATGAAGAGGCGTTGCTAAATATTTTCGAAACCAAAAATCGGCCACATTTTGACCCGTTGATTGTACACAGCTCTGATATTCAATGGATTAAGGAACATACAACCGGAATTCCATTGTTGGCCGAAACGCTAATGGATGAATTCTGGCCAGGCCCCATGACGTTAGTTCTTCCAAAAAAGGTAATCGTACCTGATTTAGTTACCTCAGGGTTAGATACTGTGGCAACTCGAGTTCCTTCTCATCCAATGACGCAAGAGCTGCTAAGGATGGTTGATTTTCCGTTGGCGGCACCAAGTGCAAATCCGTTTGGTTACGTAAGCCCCACAACGGCTGAGCATGTAAATAATCAGTTAGGCGATAAGATTGAGTACATTTTAGACGGTGGCCCTACCAAAGTAGGTTTAGAAAGCACCATTATTGGCTTTGAAGAAGGCAAACCTATTGTTTATCGATTGGGCGGATTGAGCATAGATGTAATTGAAGACCTCATTGGTCCAGTTGAGGTGATGCTCAACCAATCTTCGGATCCAAAAGCACCGGGAATGCTGAAAAGTCACTACGCTCCAGGTAAGCCGCTATACTTTGGTAATCCAGAAGAGATGATACAGGATTTTGAGGGTAAGCGTATTGGATTTCTTGGGTTTATGACACCTTTGGAATTCCTTCCGCCAGACAGACAGTTGATTCTTTCTCCCCACGGTGATTTGCATGAAGCAGCTATGAATCTTTTCTCTTTTATGAGGCAATTTGAGAAGCTTCCCGTTGATCTTATTCTCGCGGAGAAGTTGCCTGAAATTGGTTTAGGCAGGGCAATCAATGACCGATTGCAAAGAGCAGCAGTAAATTCTTGAACTTGATGCGAGGTACGCTATTCCATTGTTTCATTCAGATGCACGAGGAATCTCTTGCATTGAATGAGATGCTTCCTTCGTCAGCATAGCAGACAAATGTGGGTTTGCCACAGTAACCCCTTACGACACCCTTGCCCAATTAGGGCGGTCTTTCATTTCCTTAATTAAATGGTGCTTGGTTAACGCATTTTCGCGGGTTGCCAATTTTGGATCGCTAGAAAGCAAGTCTATAGCTGCCGTTCTAGCCGCTTGTAGTATTTGACCATCCTTACTGAGATTGGATATTTTAAAAATGGGCTGACCGCTCTGCTGTGTTCCTTGAATATCTCCCGGCCCACGAAGCTTCATGTCTACCTCCGCAATCTCAAAACCATCATTGGTTCTAACCATCGTTTCCATCCGAGTTCTGGCTTCTTGTCCCAAAGCATAGCCCGTCATCAAAATGCAGAAACTCTGTTCTGCTCCACGGCCTACTCTTCCACGAAGCTGGTGTAGTTGCGAAAGCCCGAAACGCTCGGCACTTTCTATCACCATCATGGATGCATTCGGAACGTCCACTCCTACTTCAATAACAGTGGTAGAAACCAGAATCTGTGTCTTCCCATCCTTGAAACGCTGCATCTCGTATTCCTTGTCTTGCGCTTTCATTTTTCCATTGAGAACTCCAATCTGATATTGCGGTTGCGGGAATTCTCTAACAATGGATTCATAACCATCGGTCAAATCCTTAAAATCCATATTCTCACTTTCCTCAATAAGCGGATAAACCACATAAACTTGCCGGCCTATAGCAATCTCCTGCCTCATAAAATCAAAGATTTTCTGACGTGCCGCATCGAAACGATGAAGCGTTTTGATGGGTTTTCTGCCTGGTGGAAGTTCATCAATTACTGATGTGTCCAAATCGCCATAAACCGTCATCGCCAGCGTACGCGGAATTGGCGTTGCTGTCATAATAAGCATATGCGGCACTTCGCCATCGCTTCCTTTTAACCATAATTTAGCGCGCTGCTGAACCCCAAAGCGGTGCTGCTCATCTACGATTACCAAACCGAGTTTATGGAACTGAACCACATCTTCAATCAACGCATGCGTTCCAATTAGCATGTGAATTTCTCCAGACCGTAGTCGCTCGTGTAAAACTCTCCTTTCGGCAGTTTTGGTAGAACCTGTGAGCAATGCGATATGCAAATTCAGCTTTTTCAGGAATTCAGAAATAGTTTTAAAATGCTGCTCCGCCAGAATTTCTGTTGGTGCCATCAGCGCAGCCTGATAACCATTATCTACGGCCAAAAGCATTGCCATCAACGCCACAATAGTTTTACCACTTCCAACATCACCTTGTACCAATCGGCTCATTTGCCGCCCAGAACCCAAATCATGACGGATTTCCCTGACCACTCGTTTTTGCGCACCTGTAAATTCAAAGGGTAAGCATTCTGTATAAAAACGATTGACCATCTCTCCCACTTCCGCAAAAACGGCTCCCTGAAACTTATGTTGGTTTATGAGTTTCAACTTTAGAAGGCGTAGTTGAATAAAGAACAATTCATCAAACTTTAATCGGAAGAGTGCCTTTTTAAGTATGTCTGCATTTTTTGGGAAATGGACGTTTACAAACGCTTCTTCTCGAGAAATGAGGTGATTCTTACTTCTAAACTCAGCTCCGTACAATTCTGCCACATGGCCTTGGCCTTTCATTTGCCCAACCAACGTATTCATTAACCTACCTATGGCCTTAGTGTCAAGGTTTCTGGCCTTGGCCTTTTCGGTTGATGGATAAACGGGTTGCAGCGCGGTAGCGACCTTTTTATTTTGAGCTTCTGCTGTTTCAAATTCGGGATGAACCATATTGTACTTCCCTTTGAAATTGCTTGGCTTACCAAATACAACGTATTCAATTCCTTGCTTCAGTTTGGGCTGTACCCACTTGATTCCCTTAAACCATACGAGTTCAAGAACACCAGTTCCATCTGAAAATTCGGCAACCAATCGCTGCCCACGACCAGCGCCTATGGTTTTTATCGTACTTATTCTGCCACGGAGTTGGATGTCGGTTTCATCGCTTGAAATGCTGTTAACCTGATGAAAACTGGTTTTATCTACATATCGAAATGGGTAGTGCTGCAGCAAATCACCATAGTTCTTAATTCGGAACTCTTCGCGAAGCAACTTGGCCCGTTCTGGACCAACTCCTGCCAAAAATTCTATAGATGTTTCGAGAAACGGTTTCACGGCTTAAAAGTAATGGTCGCTTCAGTAATGAAATGCAATCTGATAAAAACAAAAGCTGAAACGCTTTCGCATCTCGGCTCCTGTTCTAATTATTTCTTAATCCTTAGTGCAGTACCATTACGGTTCCAGAGTTTCCACGGTTCCCATTTGAGAAGTCCTGACCGTCCCAGATTTCGCCATCAATAAACGTTGCGTTAATCTTCCATACGTAAGAGCCTTGTGGGACAACCTTACCTCTGTACATGCCATCCCAACCTTCACCCGGACTACCATTAA
>JBLIGB010000155.1:0-3710 GCA_047636795.1 Bacteroidia bacterium
GGCAAACACAAAGGGCGTTGCATTCATGTGTTTCAATAATCTTGGTCTCGTTACGTATGACGAAATGAAACCTAAGTTGAAGGTCAGTAAGGTGTTTCATCCTCAGAAAGAGAATTTCGCATTCTATGATAAGCAGCTCGTCATTTTTAAACAGTTGTTTAAGAAGATGCGACCGATTTTCGCTTCGCTTAATCAGTAACGGCTAGACCTACTAGGTTTTCAAAACCTAGTAGGTCTCTATGTCTTCACAAACCAACCTTTCAAGGAATTACCAACCCCAAAGACGGTTAGTTTCCAGTTGATTATGTCTTTGGCTATTCCTAGTAATGGATTTCCTGCAATCTGATTTCTTAATTTTTCATCATCTGAAGTAGCAGATACTATTGCTTGGTCTGATATTCCCTTGCTTTTTTTGATTCTGGTAAGGCTCACTCCAGTTGCTAAAACCTTTTTCGTTTTAAATCCCGTTTCCTTAAAAACACCTTTTAGCGTTTTAGGTGTGTAGTACGAGAGGTGCTCAGGATAGGTTAAAACATTCCAGCTTGCACCAAGTTGAAAGCGTTCCACTGCATTGAAATTGGGAGTAGTGCAATAAACCAAACCACCTTTCCGCAAAATTTTGTTGAAACTGGAAAGTTCTTCTCGCGGGTTGTTGATGTGCTCAACTACTTCAAATGACGTGATGATGTCAAAGCTTCCAGCTTCGTAATCTTTAGTATTGAGAGGCCCTAATTTCATACTGGCACCTTTGCTCTCGCACATTTTCACGGCCTCTTCTGTAAACTCGGTTCCGTAAACTTCCCATCCGCGTTTCTTGGCAACTTCTAGAAAGTAACCGATACCGCAACCAACATCAATTAGCTTATTCGTTTTACGATACGGTTCAAAACTATCAAGAACACGTTCGTATGCTTGTATAGTCAAGTCGCTCAGGTAGTCGTTACGTCCGTAGCCTTCGTAAACCTCATTTAGTTCGTCTTGAGTTGGAATTGGCTTACAGAATACGAAGCCGCAAGCGCCACATTTAGTTAAATGATGTTTCTCAAAACCATTTAATGGATTCAGCTGCTCACCATCACAAACCAAGCATTTATTATGTTCTCCTTTTGTCACGAAACGAATGTAGTTATTAGGTAAAAGAAAAAGCCACTTCTATTAAAAGTGGCTTTTAAACTTTAAGTGTCAAACTGACTATTCGTCCATGTGCTTAGCAGCTGCCTCCACAGAAACGTTGATGCTAGCGCTCATCTTCTCACCATAACTCATGTGTACACCATTTGCAAATTGCATGGTTAGTTTATGGTCGCCTGGAGCAAGGTTAATCTGAGTCGACAGTTGACCTTTTCCGAAATGGAGCATAGTTGAATCCGCTGGTGGCACAACTACTCCTGCTGCGGTGAAATCATGGTCTATCAACAGGTGATGATGACCCTTGTTGTCCTCAACCAATCCTGCAGGAACAACTTCCATTCCTTCTACACCAAACTCAACTGTAAGAGGTGATGTAACAATTTGTCCATCTTCTAGATTGACAAAAAAGACCTTCTGACCTTCGGCAATCTCCTGTATCACTAATCCTTCTGGAGCTTCATCTGCATGGTTATGACCTTCGTGGTCGCCATGATTGTGTTCTTCCGCAGCTTCTTCACCATGGTTTCCTTCAGCATCCTGCGTTTGTGTTCCGCAGCTTCCAAGAAAGCCAACAATGGCAACCGACATCATCCAATATTTTAGATTCATTTTATTCATTTTACTTTTATTTATGTGTTTTCTCCGTTATCTTTTTTGAACAACGTAACTCTGAACTTGTTTCAAAGCTACGTTCAATTGTATTTGTTGGTTTAATGGTTTCAGAATTGCCTCACTCCTCAACGCTTATCCCCAACTCCTTTTTTCTCACTCAAATACAACCTCCATTTCTACTCTTCTGTTCTTGGCGCGGCCTTCTTTTGTGTCATTCGGGTAAGCTGGTTTGCTTTCTCCGAACCACTCTATGATGAACTTAGAAGTATCAACACCTTTGTTTGTAAGGTATTTAGAAACAGACTGAGAACGTCTTTCGGAAAGCCTGAGGTTCGATTCTGCGCTTCCCACATCATCGGTGTGTCCTGCGATTCTTAATTTGTAATCAGTTTTCTTGATTAGCAATGCTGCAAGTTCATCCAATGATTCGTATGAAGAAGCCGTAATCACATTTCCACCCGTTTCAAACGCAAGGTCTTGGAAAGCAGTGTTCAATACCTCTTGCTCTTCTTTTTCAATAACCGGACAGCCCTTGTTTTCTGCTGGGCCAGGCGTTCTAGGACAATTGTCTTCTAGGTCAATTACGCCATCGCCATCAGAATCTTGGTACGGACAACCATCATTATCTGCGGGGCCAGGAACATCAGGGCAACGGTCAACATTATCAAGAACACCATCAGCATCCCTATCACCCCAAGGACAACCTTTGTTCTCGGCAGGGCCAGCCTCATCTGGACAATCATCTTCATTATCCAAAATACCATCCTCGTCTCTATCTCCCCAAGGACAACCGTCATTTTCTGGTGGGCCAAGAACTTCTGGACAGGCGTCAATGTTGTCTGTTACACCATCGCCATCAATATCTCCCCAGGGGCAACCTTTGTTTTCTTCAGTACCCGGAACTTCAGGACACTCATCAACATTGTCGGTCAATCCATCAGCATCCTTATCTCCCCATGGGCAACCGCCATTCAATTTTGGGCCAGCTTCGGTAGGGCAATTATCAACTTGGTCTGGAATACTGTCCAGATCCGTATCTGGGCAACCTAAGTATAACTCCAAGCCAAATTGGTCGGGACAGTTATCAAGCTTGTCTGCAATGCCATCACCATCGCGGTCTTTAATGCCTTTGTCTTTGTAATTAACCACGAAGTTTAGACCACTATGGAAATGTGCATTCTGAGAATTTTGAGGGATAATTGGAGCAAGTACATTATCCATTGCCAAATACCATTGAACAGGACCAAGCGTAAGCGCAAAGCCGAAACCAAAGTTGGTAAAGCTTCTTGCGTTGTACATGTAGCTTCCAGAAAGATGGAAGATAGTTCCGAATTTGCGTGTGTAGTTTAGGGCAACTGCAGGTTCAAAGTGTGTTTTGAAAATCTCGCCATAGAAATCTAATCCTAACCGGTCTCGATCGGTGAACTTGTAAGCACCACTGATGTAAATCTGCGAACTCAGGATTGTGCTGTAGCTGTCTTCATTTTCTTGAATGTTAAAAACAGATGTAATGGTATCAACGAATTCATTGAATATATCTACGCTGTCTGGCTGAGTAAGGAATTGGGCGAGATCTAATCCCTGAAAGGTAAAGTTGGCATCATTTAGTTCGTAATTTTTGACGTTATCTTTCCAAAAAATCATACCCAGGTCATTAGCACTTGCTGCCACTTCCCATTTGTCATCAATCATGTAATGCGCACCAACATTGAAGGCAAAACCGTGATTTCCTGAGAACGCGATGTTTAAGGGGTTGATATTATCTATATCGTTGAAGAATCCAGATGTACGAGCAGTAAAATCTGCTTTTGCTGTAATATTGAAGTTGTTTGGGTCTGTATCGATGGATAAACCGCGGTTATCTGTTGAGCCATTTGCCGCTCCGTTTAAGTACTTAACAGTTACACCAACTCTCAGTTTCTTATCAAGCAGTTTTCTAGCGTAGCTAATACCATATTCGGTGTATA
>JBLIGB010000156.1:0-3689 GCA_047636795.1 Bacteroidia bacterium
CACGTTAAATAGGACACAAAGTGCCTTGTTGAAGGCTGGAGTGCATTTCACCCATTTTCCGTCTATAAAAAACTGCGTGATGCCGTGCATGGCAAAAACATCACTCTTTAAAAGGGCAATAAATTTTTCGCTGCTTATGTGGTTTTTTACATCGGCAAACTCCAATCGAGAAGGAATTCCAACCGCACGAGCGCATGCAGCCAAGAAAATGGCCTTGTCAATGCAATGGCCTTCTCCAACTTTTAGCAACGCACTTGCCGTAACTTCTTCCGCTCCCATATGTAAATTATACGGGTTGTACCGAAAACCGTCTCTTACGGCATAGTAGAGATTGACGGCCTTTTCCTTATCCGTTTTGGCATTGCCAATATGTTTGTTAGCAAACGCAACAATTCCTGCGTTATCGCTATCGATATAAAAAGTAGGATTAAGGTGCTCTGGCCCGAAAGATTGCATCAATAATATTTGAGTTCAAAGTTAAGCCATCAGAGAACGCCTACCTACTATCTTTGTTTCTAATGATGAATGAACTAACAGCTAGACTTTCTGAACGTATGAGTAGTCCGTTACCGGGGCTTGCTGCGCAGTTGAAAATGGCTGGAGGGTTGCGGAAAAAGGCTGCTACTTCGTATAATCCCGACACATCTACGGCAAGAATTGGTGCGGTACTAATTGCGCTTTATCCAGAGAATGGTGTCTTACGAACCGTACTTATGAAACGGCCAGATTACGATGGAACGCATAGTGGACAAGTCAGTTTCCCTGGCGGAAAATTAGAGCAGTCGGATAACGGGATTGTGGAGGCGGCACTTCGCGAAGCAGAGGAGGAAGTAAACATTAAGCCAAATGATGTAAAGGTGATTGGACAGCTTACGGAGCTTTACATTCCGCCAAGTAATTTCCTAGTTCATCCTGTTTTAGGTGTGTTGAAATCGCGACCAAACTTTATCCCTGATAATCACGAAGTTAAATCCATTCATACACCTGAACTCAGTTATCTTTTTAGAGATGATATTGTTGGAGAAAAGGAAATCACCTTGAAAACGGGATTTAAAATTAAGACGCCTTATTTCAAGGTTGATGGACATACGGTTTGGGGTGCAACCGCGATGATCATTTCTGAACTGAGAGATCTTTTCGATGATATCTCCATCGGTAAATAGGTTAGCACTGGCTTTTATTGAACCAGACCAAGCCGTCTTTGAAAAAGATGAAACTCTTCGATGATTATACCAAAGCCGACCCAAAGTGGTAAGTAGTCAAATCGGATATAACCTTGAAAATGCCAACCTACTTGGTATTCCCACGGACAAGTGCCCGTTAGTTTTTCGAGGAGGAAACCGGCAATGAGTTCCACGAATAAAATGCCAACTCCGTAGAAAGCGTAACGCGCCAGACGCGGCCATTTTTTAATCATTCCGAAGAAGAAAGGAAATAGAATGGATGTGGAGCCATAAATTGGAAACATCCATATATAGCTGTATCCTTTTAGGGATAGGTCTTCGAAGTTCCCGCTGTTAAAGAGGTCGCTAATAGCTGTAAAAAACACTTCTGTAGTTATACCCAGACCTCCGTAAAGTGCAAAGGAAATAACGCGGTCCATCGGTCCTGGGGCTTCAATCTCCATTTTTTTTGTAAACGTATTTAATGGAGATTGGAGCTGTGCTGTCTTGGTTTTTTACTTCCTGTTCTTGCAGTTGTTTCTCTACCTGTTGGCGCCTTTCCCGTTCCGCGTCAGGAAACCAAGCTGGAACTTCTTCTTCATCAACCAAGTCCCATGAGTATTTGGGGCGTTGAGTTCCGTGCTTACGAAACACTAGGGCGACAATGATTCCAGCAAATAAACCTAGCAAATGACCTTCATAGGAAATGGTTTCATCAACAGGAAATATTCCCCAAACTAAGCTACCGTACAGAAAAACGACTAGCATGGAAAGAGCCATTAATTTGAGGTGTTTGCGCAGCAATCCGCTAATAAAAAGGAACCCGAAAAGTCCGTAAACAACCCCGCTGGCGCCAATGTGAATGTTGGCTCTGCCACCAACCCAAAGCCACACACCACTGAGCAGGTAAATCCAAAAAAGTGAGCGAGAAGCTACTTCCCTATAAAAGAAATATAGCATTGAACCTAGGACGAGTAGGGCAGAGGAGTTGTTGAAAAGGTGTTTCCAATCTCCGTGGATAAAAGGAAAGGTTAAAATGCCGAATAGCCCAGATACTTTCCGTGGAAAGATTCCGAATTGAACAAAGCTGGTTTCAAAAACAACTTCTGCCAATTTTATCAATACCAATACACTAACCAGAATTACTGGAACAAGAATACTTGATATGATATTGTTTGGCTTCACGGGGTAAAAATAAGCCCCGAACGGCTTTAGCTATTCAGGGCTCACAATCTAGTTAAATAGTAACTCTTACCAAGGATACTTGTTCTCGTCAATAATCACTTGTGCGATTCTTCTACGTGCATCTTTAGAATTGTGGATGTCCGTTTTCGTGAATCGTTTTAGGCCAAGTCCCATCATTTTCAACTCATCGCCTTCGGCATAAGAAGAAATGGCGTCTTTACCCCATTTCCAAATGTTGTCGGCAGTATCTGTGATGTAAACTCGAACCATGTCAATTTGAGCGGAAGCAGCAGTTTCTCCTTGTACGCTTACGATTTTCTCGGCACGAAGAAGTGCAGATTCCGCAGTATAGATTCCGATTAGTATATCAGCAACGTTCATCAGAACTTCTTGCTCTTTCCCCAAGCTAGTAGCTAATTTCTGAACAGCAGATCCAGCTATCATCAAAGCAGCTTTCTTGAAGTTTTTTAAGTAGCCTTTTTCCTTAGCAAAAAGCGAATCATCAGCTTCAGCTAATTCTGGAATGCTCATCAATTCGCTGGCAACTTTCTGCGCTGGTCCCATTAGGTCCATTTCGCCTTTCAAACCTTTCTGCAACAGCATATTAACTGTAAGCATTCGGTTGATTTCGTTGGTTCCCTCAAAAATCCTGTTGATTCGAGCATCGCGGTAAGCGCGTTCAGCTGGAGCTTCTGCGCTAAAGCCCATTCCACCATAGATTTGAACAGCTTCATCAACAACGTAGTCTGCAGCTTCTGAGCCAAACACTTTTAACATAGCGCATTCAACCGCATAAGAAGCAACACCTTTAAGTTTTGCTTGTTCTGGATCCATCCCTTCAGCGATAAAGCTGTCAATACAGTTTTCGATGTCCTGACCAGCACGATAAGTAGCGGTTTCGTTTACCCATGTGAGAATGGCTTGTTGTGCCAATTTGTACTGGATAGCGCCATATTTAGAAATAGGACGACCAAATTGCTCACGCTCGTTGGCGTACTTCACAGATTGTGTAATAGACTGTTTTCCACCCCCGATAGCAGCAGCACCAAGTTTGATACGTCCAATATTTAGGATGTTTACAGCGATTTTAAATCCGTTTCCTCTTTCAGAAAGCAAATTCTCTACAGGAACCCTCACATTATTGAAGAAAACCTGACGCGTAGAAGAACCTTTGATGCCGAGTTTCTTCTCTTCAGCATTTAAAGTCAGACCTTCTGAATCCCCATCAACGATAAAGGCTGAAAGGTTTTTGTCGTCATCAATTTTTGCAAAAACGGTGAATACATCTGCAAATACTGCATTCGTAATCCACATTTTTTGCCCGTTCAAGATGTAATGTTT
>JBLIGB010000157.1:0-3455 GCA_047636795.1 Bacteroidia bacterium
ATAATCGTTGGTTTAGATGCTATTTCGTCTATTCCGCTGGCGCGATTGCGAACTGAAAACAAGGCTAAAACGTTTGCGGGTGTCAACATTGCCAACGTAATAGTTTATGTGGGTTTCAATCTGTTTTACTTGGGCTATTGCCTTCCGTTAGTTGAAAGCGGAGGTGGAAATTGGCTTACCGAAACCTTCTACGATCCAGGAACGGGAGTTGGCTATGTTTTCATAGCTAATCTTATTGCCAGCGTGGTTAAGTTTTTACTGCTCCTTCCGACCATGCTGCGTGGTTTGACCAAACCGCAATTAGCGTTGCTCAAACCGATGCTTGTCTATTCCATTCCACTATTACTTGCAGGACTTGCAGGAATGACGAATGAAATGTTTGATCGGATAATGCTTAAACGATTACTTTATCCCATTTTGGGAGAGGATAATGCCATGTTTCAGCTTGGCGTTTACGGTGCGTGCTACAAGCTGTCTATTTTAATTACGTTAATGATTCAGGCGTTCAGATATGCTGCGGAACCGTTCTTTTTCTCGCAGGCAAAAGAGGAGGGAAGTAAGGAGCTTTACGCTAAAATCATGACCTACTTTGTTTGGGTTTTGGCAGGCACATTCCTGGCTGTGATGCTGTACATCGACCTCTTCAAGTATTTTATTCCTAATGAGGAGTACTGGGTAGGTCTAAAGGTTGTTCCGATTCTGTTGATGGCAAATATTTTCCTCGGTATTTACTACAATCAGTCGGTTTGGTATAAGCTTACTGAAAAGACTTCTTACGGAGCCGGATTGGCCATATTTGGTGCTCTAATTACATTGGTGCTTAACATGGTTTTTATTCCGGAATACGGCTATATGGCTTCGGCTTGGGCCACACTGATTTGTTACGCATCCATGATGATTGCATCCTATTTTTTGGGCAGAAAACATTACCCAGTACCTTATGAATTAGGGAAAATTGGTGGAATGATTGGCGTGGCGGCCTTGCTGTATTGGGCCACATTGGCATTGAATATTTCTCAGATGCAATTCGGGTTTGCTATAAACCTGGTTTTCCTGTTCGGGTATGCGGTTTTTTCTTGGTTTCTACTTCAACCGCTGAAGAAGTAAAAAAAGCTTCAAGCCCTTTCTAAATAGATAGAAAGGTTAAGAGTTGGCTTGGATATATTCTGCCATTGTTTTTAGAGAATGGAACACGTTCTTCCCTTTTTCAGGATCGGCAATTTGAATGTTGTATTCCTTATTCAATAGCACAATTAGTTCGAGTGCATCGATTGAATCAAGCCCAATTCCGTCATCCCCAAACAATGGGTCTTCGGCATTAATGTCTACTGGTTCTAAGTCTTCCAGATTAAGCGTTTCTATAATCTGAACTTTCAGCTTGTCAATCAATTCTTCCACCATGCTTACAAATCTATTCGGATGCGAATTTGTATAAATATTGCGACTTATCCGTTTTGATTTTCTTGACTTAAGAAGATTTTCATCTCGCAAGATGCAATGATATTTTTTCCGCACGTTACCGAAGCCTCCACAACTTGCATTCCCATAACCTCGTATGTCACAGTAACTGTTGTGTAAAGAACTGAGCCTACAGACGGCAAGTCTGTGACTACAAAGTTTTTGAGTGACCCAATAAAACCAATTGGTGGTTCGGGAGCTTCACCTTCTGTAGGTACTTGCTGAGAAAAGTGATAGCCTGCCCTTAAGGCTGATGATTGGGCGATATTCTCCATTAATCCTGAAGGAAGAAACTTGCCATCTTTAACAAACAAATGGTTGTTTTCTACATTGAATATGGATGTAGAACTTGTTTCTGAATGCGCTGTAAGACCGTGTACAACCACAATCGGCATTCGCTGCGGAATAAACGTTAGGACTTCTTCTCTACCAACCAGCATTGTGGCTTGCTTAGCAAACGGTTAGAAGAACATACGCGTAAGAGAAACGGGCGCTTTCAGGAACCATTAATAAGAGCTTCTGACCTTTCTTCAATTTTCCAGAATTGAAAAGTTCTTCGAGCATAATGTAAATAGAAGCTGAACCTACGTTCCCAACTTCAACCAAATTCGTGTACCACTTATCTTCCGTGATTTCCATTCCATCCGCAGCCAGTTGTTCGTAAACTTGCTTTCGGAAGAAATTTGAAGAAAGGTGAGGTAGAAAATAGTCTACGGACGAAACATTGAGATTCCTCCGCTCGGCAATTTCGGTTAGGTATTTACCACCTAAAGGAACTATCGTACTTCCCAAAAGTTTCACGTCTTGCTTCATGGCAAATACCGAATGGTCTAGCCATTGTGCTGGTTCAAACTCTTTCCAAGATTTAATAGAACCATTATCATTCTTGTCGGCAGCCGAGTACATACAGGTTTCGTACTCATTAGCGTAGGAGCGACTTTCAATCCACTCAACCTTCAACGATAAGCCGTTTTCGTTGGGCTTGTCTTGCATTAGAGCAGCTCCAGCCCCGTCAGACAACATCCAACGAAGAAAATCTTTTTCAAACCCGATGAAAGGATTGCTTTCCAGCTCGGATTCAGAACTTGATTCCGACTCAAAATTTCTTGCCATCATCATTGGCGAAATAAACTCGGAACCAGAAGTAACTGCGTTGGAACATTCTCCAGATTTCACACTCAAAAAACCAAATTTCATGGCGTGAATACCTGAACAGCAAGCACCAGAAGGGGAAACAATTTCCATTGGAGAATTGAGCAACCCATGCACCATAGCTGTATGCGATGGTAGCGTTTGATCTGTGGCGGAAGTTCCGCACGAAAGCAAATCAATATCCTTCGAAGAAATTCCCAACTGATTGATTGCTTCAACAACCATTTCTGCATTAGAGTGGCTAAAAGAGCCGTCTTCTTTAAGCGAGTAATATCTTGTTTTGATGCCATTATTGCGAAGCACAATCCTACGCGCTCGCGATGGTTTGCCTCCAATCATTCCCAAATGAGATTCCATCTCATCATTTGACACCGTTTGGTTCGGTAGAAACTTGGCTAATGCTGTAATATAAACGTCCTTCAACTTCGCAATCTAAATGGGGCGGTCTTTAAGCAGCGCAAAGGTATGTTTGAATACCAATAATTCAAATAAGTAGATTCCAGTAAAATTGTTCAATCCCGTAAGGAGTTCTGCTTGTAATACCGAATCTCGGCTTTAAGGTTCTTTTTCTGAATGACTGAAATCAGGTAAGAAGAAATTGTTGTGATAGGGGACAAAGCAAAAGCGCCAATTGGTAATAAGTACGAAAGCAAGCTTACTCTACCCAATCGTGCCTTATCGTGAAAACTACCTTTCTTACTCAGAAAACCAGCATACATTCCGAAAAGCGTGATTGCGCGTTTCTCCAAAATCAGTAAAGAAGGATTGATGTCAACGGCTCCTAATTCGTTCAGTTCATCCTGCATATCTGATAGTTCGTTCTTTTTTAGACCGTTTAGAATAAC
>JBLIGB010000158.1:0-3413 GCA_047636795.1 Bacteroidia bacterium
CCTTCAGCCGAACGGAATTCTTGAAAATTCTTTACCGCTTGAAAGAGTATTTCAATGGCCAAATCAATCTCTTCCTGCGGTTTTTCCTTTCGCTCAGACTGCATCACTTCGGGAAGTTTCAGAACATTAGCGAGCAACGATGTTTGATCCAAACCTTGTTTGTCGGCTGCGGATTTCAACATCTCAGCGTAGCGATCAAACAACTCTTGATTGATTGAGAGCATCTTGTCTTCATGCACACCTTCGGCATAAAGCGAAATATCCACCTTGCCTCGAACCAATTCTGAAGCTAATTTCTTTCGCAAATCCATTTCTTGATCGCGGACAGCGGAGTTCAGTCGCAGTACGAGATCTAGCTGCTTGCTATTTACGGATCTTACTTCTACGGTGTAGGTAGTATGCTTATAATTGCCTTGCGCTTTACCAAAGCCTGTCATTGATAGGATCATGGCGCAAAATTAGCAAATGGCAGAAGCTCCCCCGATAGTGATTTATACCGATGGCTCAGCTCTTGGAAATCCAGGTCATGGCGGCTATGGAATTGTTCTTGCTTTCAAGAATCAGTACAAGGAAATTTCTCAGGGATATCGGCATACAACCAATAACCGGATGGAACTGCTCGCAATCATTGTGGCTCTAGAGATGCTCAAGGTTTCGGACCGTGACGTGATGATTTATTCCGACAGCAAATACGTGATTGACAGTGTTACCAAAGGGTGGGTTTTTGGATGGGTTAAGAAAGATTTTAAGGGAAAGAAGAATCCTGATCTGTGGAAGCGTTTTTTAAAAATCTATCCGAGGAATAAAGTCAAATTTCAATGGGTGAAAGGCCATGCTAACATTCCTGGAAACGAGCGTTGTGATGTACTGGCAGTGGCTTCCGCTAATAAGAAAGATACCCATTTGGTGGACGAAGGATACGAGGCAGCGATAGCTTCAGAAGATAAGTAGTGGATTTTATTTATTTGTTTTATTTCTATCAGCCCCAACAAAACAAGGGGGTTACTGAATAAAAACTGATAAATTTTTTTTGGAGGTTTATTTCTACTACTACTTTTGACGAGGAAAATAACAAAACCAACTATTTCACAAATTATGAAGGTAAAACTCGAATACATTTGGCTTGATGGCTATAAGCCAACTCAAAATATGAGGTCAAAGACCAAAGTGGAGGAACATGAAAATTTTCAAGGAACACTAGAAGAGCTTGGAAACTGGTCGTTTGACGGTTCCTCAACACAGCAAGCAATTGGTGGTAATTCTGATTGTTTGTTGGTTCCCGTAGCTATTTATGCTGATCCGGCTAGAGATAATGGTTGGTTGGTGATGACAGAGGTTTACAATGCTGATGGAACTCCCCATGAGTCTAATGGCAGATACACCATTAAAGATGCGGACAACGATTTCTGGTTTGGTTTCGAACAGGAGTATTTCATTATGGATACAGAAACTGAATTGCCTTTAGGCTTCCCAAGAGGAGGTTTTCCTGGGCCACAAGGAATGTATTACTGTTCTGTTGGTGGAAAACACACTTTTGGTAGAGAATTAGTTGAGGAGCATGCCGATTTATGTATAGCCGCTGGATTGAACTTCGAGGGGATTAATCAAGAAGTTGCATCTGGACAATGGGAATTCCAATTGTTTGCAAAGGGAGCCAAGAAAGCTGGTGACGAAATGTGGATTGCGAGATACATATTGGACAGATTGACGGAGAGCTATGGTTGGTATATCGAATACCATCCAAAACCAATTAAAGGTGATTGGAACGGTTCGGGAATGCATGCTAATTTCTCAAATACTACATTGAGAACCTGTGGTTCAAAAGAGGTTTATGAAAGAATTTGTGAGGCATTCAGACCTGTTACTAAAGAGCACATTGCTGTTTATGGTGAATTCAATAATCTGCGTCTGACTGGTGATCATGAGACAGCTTCTATAACTGATTTCTCTTATGGTATTTCAGATAGAGGAGCTTCAATTAGAATTCCTCTGATGACGGTTGAGAAAGGTTGGAAAGGTTGGTTGGAAGACAGAAGGCCTGCTTCAAATGGCGACCCATATAAGATTGCGGCTCGAATTATTAAGACGGTTAGTGAAGCTGAAGCTGCATTCGATAAAGCTTAATTAAAACACGAAATATTTATTTAAGGCTCGGCTCGTCCGAGCCTTTTTTGGCTAAACAAGAAAAATGGCAACACAACGATTTCAAGCATTGCAGGAAGTAAATAGAAGGAAGCCTGTTGATGTAGAATTATCTAACGAAAGAGTTTCCAATTATTTCGCTTCCAGCGTGTTTTCGTGGAAAGTTATGCGAGAACACCTTTCAGCTGACGTTTATACTATGCTAAGAACCTGTGTAGATAAAGGTGGTCAGATTGATCGAGGAACAGCTGAACAGGTTGCTGCCGCGATGAAATCATGGTCTCTCGGAAAAGGAGCTACACATTACACGCATTGGTTTCAGCCACTTACAGGTTCAACTGCCGAAAAGCACGATGCGTTTTTTGAGCCGCTGGCTGATGGTTTTTCTATGGAATCATTCGGAGGAGATAAGCTTGTTCAGCAAGAACCAGATGCATCCAGTTTTCCCAATGGAGGAATACGAAATACGTTTGAAGCAAGAGGTTACACAGCTTGGGACCCATCTTCTCCTGCATTTGTCATTGGTAGAACTCTTTGTATACCAACCGTTTTTGTGGCGTACACAGGCGAGTCTCTAGATCACAAAGCTCCTTTGTTACGATCCGTACATTTTTTGGACAAGGCAGCAACTACCGTTGTTCAAGAATATTTCGATCGAAACGTTTCACGTGTTATCTGCACCTTGGGTTGTGAACAAGAGTATTTTCTTGTCGATCGCTCCCTCTATAACGCCCGGCCCGACTTGGCTTTGACGGGGAGAACACTTTTTGGTCACTCTTCTGCGAAAGATCAACAGCTTGATGACCATTACTTCGGTTCTATAAATGAACGCGTTACAGCCTACATGCGCGAATTTGAAACCGAAGCGCTAAAGCTTGGAATCCCTGTTAAGACACGTCATAATGAGGTTGGTCCGGGTCAGTTTGAGTGTGCTCCGGTTTATGAGGAGGTGAGTTTAGCGGTCGATCACAATCAACTGCTGATGGATGTGATGGAAAAAGTAGCCCTTCGACACGATTTCCGAGTATTGTTTCACGAAAAGCCTTTCGCAGGAATCAACGGTTCTGGAAAGCATAATAACTGGGCGTTGGCAACAGATACAGGTAAAAACCTGCTAAGTCCTGGAAAAACCCCGAAGAAAAACATTCAGTTTCTGACCTTTTTCATCACCACTATCAAGGCCGTACATGAACATGCTGATCTACTTCGTGCTAGCATTGCGAGCGCAGGCAATGATCATCGCTTAGGGGCAAACGAGGCACCACCAGCAA
>JBLIGB010000159.1:0-3380 GCA_047636795.1 Bacteroidia bacterium
GAACTATCTGCCAGAATTTCCTGTAGGTTGGAGATAGAATCTACGCGAGCCATGAGCTTGGCTTGGACATCAAGCCCAAACGTATTATACGGTTTGAGGGAAACGTTTTTCTCAATCATTAGCACGAATATAGACGAACCATGTACCTAAATATTGGACCCGAAGAAGAAGTATTAACACTTATTGGTGTATTCCAGAATTGCTTCAGTCGCGCCTGTTCGGCTATTCATAAAATCAAGTATTTCAGCTTTCAAATCCGACTGATTGCTATTCAACAACTCTTCAAGTTTTGATTCTAGTTCGTTTTCATTTTGAATACTAATAGCAAGCCCATTCTTAGCCATTTCACCTGCATCAGGAAACCGTGAGTAATCAGGACCAAAAATGGTTGGTGTACCGAATGCTGTAGCTTCTAAAATGTTGTGCAATCCAGTTCGGAAGCCGCCACCAACGTATGCCACATCAGCGTATTGGTAAACTTTACTCAGCAAACCGATTGAGTCAATAATCAATACATCTAAATCATTATTTTGATACTTGGAAAATCGTACTGAGCCAGGAAACAGCATCTCTAAACGCTCAATATTCTTTGGACCCACCTCGTGTGGCGCAACAATCCATTTTACACTTGGGAACCTACTTAATGCGGATTGCAGGATCTTCTCATCTTCTGGCCACGTGCTGCCGCAAACAATCAGTTTAGAATTTCCTTTGAATCGCTTAATCTCAGAAATTGAGTCCGCCTTTTTCGCAATTTCCATCACGCGGTCATAGCGTGTATCTCCACAAACCGTGGTGTTCTTCACATCAATTTGATGGAGTAGTTTTTCTGAGTTCTTATCGACAAGAAAAACCTTATCGAACAGTTTGAGCGCCCTTCTAGCTGTAGCTCCATAAAACTTGAAGTACTGTTGACTTGCTATAAACTGTGCCGAAATCAACATCAGTTTTGCACCCTGCTTTTTGGCTTCATTCAGATGATGAAACCAAAGGTCGTACTTGACAAAAATGACCTTGCTTGGTTTGATGGCATTAACGAATCTACTGCCGTTTACTCTCGTGTCGAGAGGTAGGTAAAACACATGGTCTGCCAATGCGTAATTCTTTCTAATCTCATATCCCGAAGGAGAAAAAAAAGTAAGAATAATACGTAAGCTAGAATCAGATTCTTTCAAGCTTTCCATGATTGGTCGAGCCATTTCAAATTCGCCCAAACTGGCACAATGAGCCCAAAGTGTTTCTCCTGAAAATTCGCTCGTTTCGTCTTCGATTGTATCAAGCAAGCCCCGTCTTCCTTCAAGCCATTTTTTTGCCTTTGGATTAAAAAAAGAAGCAACGAAAACTGCGAATTGATAAAGCCGAATACCGATGTTGTAGAACGCTAACACGAAATCAATATTCGTAATATTCGTCCTGATTACGCTTGTAGAATGGCATCATCCAGCCAATTTTAATTCCAAAAAGGAAGTCGTTGTATTTCTCCGTTCTCACACTCATGGATGGAACATCATAACTTCTACGGTTTCCTGTAAATCCTTGTCTGAACTCAAAACCACCATAAAAGTTAAGTAACCGAGTGCTTCCTTGATAGTGATAACCAATAAACTCTTGCAGGAAAATTCCGTTGGTCAAGCGATCATACGCTTTATGGTAATCGCCATTTAGTTGTGGCACATTATCGCTCTCGGCATTGTACCGAATCCAATGTTCCATAAAACCACCACCAATTGAAAAAATGAAACCAGAGTTGGGGTTTGGTGCTGCCCAAGGGAATATTTTTGCAGCCGAGAACTCAAAGGAATAACCTTGTTGTGAGATATCCACAAACGCTTGTTCGCCACCTTGAGCAATTATGAGATTGTTGGAATTAATCATCTCAGAAAGCAGGCTGTCTTTACCCACCACGCTATTCCCGAAAATATAATGCCCGCCTAACGAGAAAAGCCAATTTGATTTGGTTTTATACGCAAACGAACCACCAATTTGATTGGTAAAACCGAACCTTTTAGCGTAATTACCTACCGGAATCTGTGCCACATAAGAAGCACGCACCAGAAATGTTCCAACGGCTGTGTCTTTCACCATGGTATCTGCACCTGGCCTTTTCTGTGCCATTGCACCGAAGGAAAAAAGTAAACAAAGAGTGGAAATAAGATATTTCATGTGTTACCTACAAAGGTAACAGGAACACAATTACCTGTCGGTTTACAATTGACGAAGAAGACGAACAGTTATTGCAGGTTGCTTAAAGCAGTGGAGCTATATCATGAAATTTACGCTACTAACGAACCATTCGGAAGTTCATTTTCTGGAGCTAGAAGGACAACATCATCCGTTTCAGCAGTTGCTCCTACAACCAACACTTCGCTACTGAATCCTGCTATTTTTCTAGGTGGGAAATTGAATACAGCCACAATTTGTCTTCCTATCAACTCCTCCAACTTGTAGCGTTTTGTAATCTGAGCACTACTTTGCTTTGTTCCTAAATCACCAAAATCAATTGTGAGTTTATAAGCTGGTTTCCGTGCTTCCGGAAACTCCTCTGTATTAATAATGGTTCCAACACGCAGGTCAATTTTCTGAAAGTCTTCAAACGAGGCATTTTCCATGCTTCAAATATAAGTTGTGAAGCGAATTTGTCCTGCGCTGACATAAATCACAAGCCTAACCATTCGATTTCAGATGCATGCATCTATTTTCGTCCACTCGTAGATTTCGAATTAACCTTATCAATGGCCTATTTAAGTCAAACACTGAATGAAGCTGCAGAGGGAAAAACCCTTGCTCTCAAGCTGAAATACGGACTTTTTATTTTAGGGACAGGCGTATTGCTTTTCCCTATTCCGTGGTTAGTAGTTGTGATTGCGAGTACAATGCTTTGGGTTGGAATGATTGGGTGGAGCTATAAAACTGCTCCTGCTCAGTGGCTTTCTCGCAAAACCGATTCCGCCCTGCTTTGGTTAGCCCAAAAAATCATGAAAGACGAGCGCGACAGTCCGTACCTCTATTCTTACATCGGTGTCGGAATTTTGGCTCCCATTCTTTTCTTCGGTTCGTATTACATCCAAGTAACCTACTTGGGCGCAAACGAAGGTTGGGGCTGGAAAAATTGGTTGGCTGCATTAGCGTATAACGTGATGAATTACGGCCCGTATTTCGCCTTTTTCTCAAAAGTGGCTACCATGATTCACAAAGAAGGACACACCCCAAAAGGCATGTTTAAAGGGGCTTTCGGAATCTTCGATAATTTTCATGGCCACGTTCTTTCATTGCTTTATGGCCACGTTCCTCAAGCCTACCCGATGGGACATATGCGCATCCATCATAAGCACGATAATGCTGCAGATGACGTTACTTCTACCATCTTCTATGACCGCTCG
>JBLIGB010000160.1:0-3348 GCA_047636795.1 Bacteroidia bacterium
CAGCCACTCCAATTGTAAATGGCTGCACCGCTAGCATCTTGCTCCTTCCAATATGTATGGGGGCTGAAGAAATCAGACGAAACCGCAGCCTTACTTTCAGCTTTATCATCTCGGTAAACAATAGTCAGAGCGCCATCATTCACATTGACGTTATTTTTATGTTCTTCCTGTGCCTTTTCAAAGATGCCTTTAGCGCTTCGTCCATCGTACAGTTTCTTCGGAACGGAAACTCCTTTCACAAACTTCTTAGCCTTACCTGCTTTGGGCGGTAATTCGTTTCTATCCAATGCTTCATTCGCTTCGCCCCAAACTTCTGTAAAGCCAATGTTGTGCATCCCACCAGGAAAAGCGTTATCTGGATAGACATCGAAAAGTGAGTACATATTGACCACCGCTTTTACCGCTGGATGCTTACTAATAGCTGCAAACTCGGAGGTAGTTCCACTATATGAAGCGCCTGCCACACCAATACTCCCATCACTCCAAGATTGGGCAATAAGGTGATCGATAATCTCTACCATATCATCACGTTCTTCTTGCGTCCATGGATAAGCCCGCGAACCTTCCGAAGCACCTGACCCACGCGAATCAACGCTTACCAGCGCATAGCCATTGGCCAACACGGTTTTAAAAAACTTTCCAAGCGGTCCGTTGGGAGGAGCACTTAACCAACTGAAAGGCCACTTTAAATCAAAATCTCGCCAGTAGCGCCACTGATGTAAAATGGTCGGAAACTTACCGTGATCTCCTTTCTTGATTTTCGGCACGTAAACGTCAATGGCAATTTTCACACTGTCGCGCATTACCAAATAATAACTGTCACGTGTGTAGTTCTTGAACTTGGCATTTTTCTCCCAATCGTACTTGGCCGGGGATTCCTGGTTAGAATCGGAGGCCACATATCCTTTTGGGTCTTTGTATTGTGCTTGCGCGAAAGAAAAAGAGAAAAGGAATAAAGTAAAAAGGGTTGTTCTTAACATGAATAGGGTTTGAACGCGCAAAAATAGGGTTCGGAGCCGTTCTCTCCCATTCATTTGTCGCATAAGATTTTGAATGCGGTACCGGTACCCCAACTAAACGCGCACGCCAATCACACAAATGTCATCCACCTGATCAAGTAATCCTTGCCATTCCTGAAGGTGCTTTTCGAGCTCAATTTTCTGCTGCTTTATTGGCAACGAACTTAACTCAAGGACCTTCTTCCGCATGATAGTCGTTTTCATCTTCTTCCCACGTTCTCCACCAAATTGATCCGCATAACCATCGGAGTAAATATAAATGCAGTCTCCTTTTTGTAAGTCAACCTCATGGTTTTGGAACGAACGCTGCTCGGTGTCCATACTCCCAATAGAGATACGATCTCCTTTTGTGAGAATTTCCTCTCCATTTCGAATAATCAGTAATGGATTAAACGCACCTGCAAACTCCAACTTGAGGGTTTTGAAATTAAGTTTACAAAGAGCGATGTCCATTCCGTCTTTCACATAATCATCGTGTTCCGATTTGCGCAGCGATTCATTTACACTTGAACTGAGATTTCTAAGAATGGATGCTGGATCTGATAATTTATGCTCATTAACAGCCTGATTCAGCCCATTGTATCCTACAATACTCATTAAAGCGCCAGGCACACCATGACCCGTGCAGTCAACTGCGGAGAAGAAAATCTCGTCCCCTTGGTTTGCCAACCAGTAGAAGTCACCACTAACAATATCTTTTGGTTTGAAGAGAACAAAGGAATCTGGCAGCAATTTGTGCCACTGTTCTGTGGTTGGCAAGGTTGCTGATTGAATGGTACGGGCATAGTTAATACTATCCACCATTTCCTGATTCTTCTTCTGAATCACATCCTTTTGCAGTTCAATTTCTTGATTTTGCTCCATAATTTTTACGTTGCTCCTACGGATTTTGTAATACGAGTATGCAATTCCTAGAGCTACTGTAAGCAGCATCAGGTCAAACCAAGTGGTACGATAAAACGGTGGCTTTACCGAGAATCGGAACAAAACCGGCCGATTCTGCCAAAGTTCATCTCCAAAACCAGCACGTACTTTAAACGTGTAATTGCCAGGGGCAATATTCGTATAAACAGCCTTATTATCGTTTGTAATTGGCGACCAATCTTCATCCGCTCCCTCCAACATGAAACTATAATTGATTGAAATTGGAGCCGTTAAGCTCACACCAGAAAACTCAAAGGTTAAGTGATTCTGGTCATAAGGAAGTTCTAGGGTAACGGGAAGTCCATCTTTCTGAACTGAATCGGTGTAAAGCAACCAGTCTATATCTTGCGAAAAGAGTTTGATACCGGTAAGTCTAGTCAATGGTTCAAAATAGGCTCCTTTGTCAAGTGATGGATCGTACTCAACCAGTCCATTGGTGGTACCAATCCAGATTTTTCCATCATCACCCATCAATATGGAATTCGTACTGCACTCTAGCCCAAGAAACCCTTGTCCCTTTCCGTACCGAATGACATCTTCCAACTCGTTTTTGTAAAATGACAGGCATGTAACTCCTTTTGCCTGTCCTACCCAAAGACTGCCATCCGAATCAAATCCAAGCGAATAAACCGCATCAGAAATCAACCCATCTTTAACACCAAAATTGACGCATTCCTTCCCATCATAACGGTAAACGCCATTGTTAGTCCCAAACCAGAGATTGCCATTCGGTCCAACCACAACGCTTCTAGTCCTTCCATTGAAAAAACCGTCTTTTTTCCTAAGTTGAACAAACTGTTTTCCATCAAACTTCAATACGCCATCATCATACGCAAACCAGATATTGTCTCCTGCTCTAATTGCATCAAAGACCGTAGCATTGAAGGCATCGGAATTCAAGATATGTGAGATTTTTCCATTCTGAAAAACTACTGGTCCCTTATTTGTTCCCAACCATATAGTTTCGTCATCAACGAACACATCGTAGATGGAATTCAGAGCATTCTCTTCAGAGGTATATCCCGCAAATTTTTCGTTAGCATAAACGGTAAGTCCATAATTTGTGGCGATGTAAATGTTTCCATTTTCAGACTCGTCAATGTCTCTTACAACCTCAGAAATAAGACCATTTTGTTCTTCAATAAAGCTAGTATCGGCACTGTCCCATATTGCGAGCCCTCTTTTTGTTCCTAGCCAAAATCGACCTTTCTGATCACGGTGTACAGCGTTTACGGTTTTTCCGAGAATATCATTTTTAGATTGATAAATCTTAAACCGCTCACTATTTAATTTAGATGCACCAATACTTTTTGACCCGAACCAAAGATTTCCTTCTCTATCCTGAAGGAGTTTCCAAATGTCGTTGTTTACAAGGCCATTTTCTTTTGTCAGCTTGGTAATGAAT
>JBLIGB010000161.1:0-3276 GCA_047636795.1 Bacteroidia bacterium
TACCTTTTCGAAGATTACAAAATCTGCGAAAAAAGAATGATTTAAGACTGTTCCTTTATAGTCGACCGAGTATTCCTTTTCCCGTTCGAAAAAGATTTTTTGAGCCCGAAATTCCAGTTCCAAAGCGTCTCCGTAAACAATTTCTAAAAAACCTGCACCTAGGTTGTTGTGAACCTCAAAAGCCGCATTAATAATGCGTTTGGTTTCTTCAGTATGCGGATATACCTTTTTCACCAATGACATCTAATCCATTTTTATCATCTGTGAACATCTGAGAATCTGTGGCCCGCTCATGTTTTTCATTTCAACTCCACAAGTTGAGATTTGCCTGAGAATATTGTAAAATCCTTTGCTATCGTGTAAAACGCTCGCTTTGATCCTGTTGGTCTGAAAACCACTTTGTACTCGCCAGGTTGCAACGCAATGCTTTCAGAAGTGAGTTCAGGATCTAATGAATAAAGCCATGATAATCCAAGTCCTTCTTTGAGAAAAATATCTCCAACACCTTTTGATTTACGCATGATGTGCGCCATGCCGGGTTGAGGAATTTCAACCTTAGTAGTGGAACTTTGCGCAACGTTTACGCCAGTAACATACATCCGAGGGAGTGTCTGGATTTCTAGGTCGTAAGTACCAACCAAGTAGCGTTGTTTGTCGTCAATATTCTGCATAGTCAGGGTGTTCATTTCACCACTTTGACGAACAATTGCTTGTAGGTTTTCATAGTCATGCTTTCCCTGAACATTAAGAACTAAGTCGCCTTGAGGGGCGTCAATTGCAATAATATTATGAATGCCAGGAATCAGTTCAATGCTGTCTTTTGTGACCGCAGGAACCGTGTGAACTTTCATTTTGTAGGAAGCCAGTGGATCAATTCCTAGTGTATCGGGCAAGCCACGATGGTTCATAGTGTGAATGATATTGTATGCCATCTGTCCAGAATTTGCATCATAGAACGTCATGTTTACATCTGTTTCCGAGGGTTGGCCATAACTGTCCATCAGGTTGACCTGAACTGTTGTAGGATTCAGAGCTTGGGAAATAATCACATTCAGAATATCCTTAAAAGAACGCTCACTCCGAGCATTGAAATAACTTCCAATGCATCTGAATCTATCTATTAACTCTAAGTCGAGACCGATACCAATCACAAACGGTTTTAGAACAATTCCTTTTGCTTGTAGTGCCAATGAAACGGCACATGGATCACCATCACATTCTTCAATACCATCGGTAATCAGAATAATCATGTTTCTGCAATTCCCGCAAGGCGGAAAATCCTTTGCGGATTGCTCAATACTGTAGGCAATAGGAGTAGTTCCTTTTGGCTGAATTTTCTCCAACGCTTTGGTAATAGCCCAAGCGCCACCACCGTTAAATGGAACTTCCAGTTTCGTGTCCTTACAATCTCGTTGAGTGCTTGAAATGTATGGGCTTTGATGTCCGTAGGCTCTTAGAGCTAAATCAAGATTGTCAACGTTTTTAAGACTGTCCAGCAATTCGTTAAGGAGTTGCTTGGCAATGTCAATTTTCATCCCGCTTTCCCAATGGCCAAACATGCTTTGTGAGCCATCAAAAACGAAAAGAATACGGTTAAGCGGTTTTTCTTTTTCCTGCGCAGAAACTTCATTGCTGAAAGCGAGCAAAAACCCGAATCCCAGCAGCAGCACAGAAATATGTTTCCTTAATAGGAACACTTTTTTAATTGTGAATTTGGAATGATGAATTATCAGCTAGCATCAAATGTTAGGTTTTGAGCACATTTACTCACTCCTCTCTACTCAGACCTGTTTTAATAGTCTCCGAGTGTTTCTTCTAGTTGGCCAAGCGCATCTTCCAATTGCTCTTCGTTAGGGAAAATGCCGTGCCATTTATGACTTCCCATCATGTAATCAACTCCCATGCCCATTTCGGTTTTCATGAGATTCATTACAGGAACGCCTTTACCAGTTGCGGCCTTACATTCAGCCATTGTTTTTAGCAAATCTTCGATGTCATTTCCATCACATTCAAACACTTTCCATCCGAAAGCTTCAAATTTTGCTCGAAGACTTCCAAGCGCAATCACATCATCCGTGTCGCCATCAATTTGTCTTCCATTAACGTCTACAGTCGATATGATATTGTCAACTTTCTTGGCAGAAGCATACATCGCAGCTTCCCAAACCTGACCTTCCTGCAATTCGCCATCACCATGAAGCGTGTAAACCAAATTGCTCTCTCCGTTCATTTTTTTGGTTAAAGCCGCACCAATTCCGCAGGACATTCCCATTCCTAAAGAGCCAGATGCCATTCTTATGCCAGGCAAACCTTCGTGTGTAGTTGGATGACCTTGCAGCCGCGTATTCAGAAACCGAAAAGTCGAAAGTTCCTTCACTGGAAAGTATCCATAACGTGCTAAAACGCTGTACCAAACTGGAGAAATGTGCCCGTTAGAAAGGAAGAACAAATCTTCGCCTTTGCCATCCATCGTAAAGTTGGAAGCGTCAGGTTTTATAATCTCATGGTATAACGAAACGAAGAATTCTACACAGCCTAAAGAGCCTCCTGGATGCCCCGATTTTGGAGCGGCTACCATTCTTACAATGTCTCTTCTCGTCTGAGAACAAATGCGTTTCAATTCTTGGGTAGACGACATTTTGCGATTGATTGGTTGTCATCAAAAGTAACGTTACGCATAGCCTATTCGGACTCGCGTTAATAACTTTTGAAAAGCTAAAAAACCAGTTCGATTTGGGCGTTACCCCAATGAAGAATTGGGGTCAGGCTTTTCGCTGTATCCACGCAAAGCGTGGGATGCCGCTACAATCCCTAACGCGCGCTGTCCGAAAACTCTGCTTAAACCGCAATCAAATCCAATGGTAAGTAAACTACTGTAGCTCGTACTTCTCCCGGCAAGCCTCAATGCACTGATAGTTCAATATCAGGTTTGAACCATCAAACTCATAGTAAATCACAAAAGGAGCAATGCCACAATTTTCTGGGGTAATAGCTGTTTCGGCTTCTACATGCGTTCCTTCCGAACTAGCATTCGACTCTGTTCCCATAGTGCACAATTGGCCGTTTGAAGTAACTGTTCCGTCTGCGAAAAACGAAATAATTTTATTGCTCGAAACGGCTTGAAACGTACCACTTCCATCACCTGGATTAGCTAAAATTTCAATCAACTTCCAAGAATTAACCAAATCAGGACTCTCTTTCTTCTTGCACGATGCGAAAAGGAAAACCATAGCTGAGAAAAGAAGAATACGTTGGGGTTTCATTGCAAATATTTTG
>JBLIGB010000162.1:0-3228 GCA_047636795.1 Bacteroidia bacterium
GTTTTGTATTGGTTTTTTCGAGAAGACCTTTTACTGCGGGAGTCGCCATTTTGGAGATTCCCATGTCCTTCCCTTTCAGGATTCTTCGCTCTTTAACACCTGTACGAGATTGAATCCACTCATCGTTGGTATCAACCATCGTTGCAAGCTCAGCATTGGTGAGCTTGTAGTCTGGAACCCAAGTGTTTATTCCTGTAATGGCCGCTCTGGTCTTCGTCATTCCGTTGCTTTTTCCGTGCTCAACTGAGACTACTTTTCAAATAATCTCTAAACAAAAATTGCGGCTAAGTTAGCCGCAATCCTTTCTTTCACAAATCCGAATTTCGGAATGTGTTAAGCCTTTTCCATTACTACTTTTCCCTTGTAGTAAAGTTTGCCTTCGTACCAATGAGCACGATGGTAAAGATGTGGTTCGCCAGTAGTAGGGCATAGAGCAATTGTAGGAGCCTCAGTCTTGTAGTGAGTACGTCTTTTGTCTCTACGCTGCTTGGATATCTTTCGTTTAGGATGCGCCATTATATTCTACTTAATACGTTAATCTTTCAGTTGATCTTTAATCTTATTCAATTCAGCCCATAAAGGACTGTTACTTTTCTCGCCTATCTCAGAAGCTTCCAAAATTTTCAAAGTTTCCTGATTACACAAGCTTGTGTCATCATTCGCTTCACACGGAATCTTCCTCAACGGAACGTTCAGTTGTATAAACTCATAAATCAGTTGCGAAACATCCAATTCATATGATTCATGCGGAATAACCAAAAGGGTTTCATCCAGCTCTTCATATTCATCACCAAATTTCACGTACAACTGATGTTCTCCTTTAAGAGGTTGCTTGAATTCAACTGTGCATCTATCACAGTTTGCAGCAACCCAACCATCCAGTTCAAAGTCAAGAATCATCATGACGGACTTCTTGTCCAGCGCAATTTTTACATTAACCTCTCCCTTTTCTATCGGAGAATAATCGAGTTTTTCAAAGAACGTATCGTCAACAACAAATTCAAAGTTGTGTTTTCCAATCGCCAATCCCGAGAATTGGACTATGAATGCACCAGACTTTTTCATGTTTCAGAACGAGGGCTGCAAAAGTAATTAAATCAATCAATGTTGCAATGCATCTTAACCATTGATTTTTAGATGGTTATTTGGGCGTGTCCCCGCATCAAGTAATAGATGCCAAATCAAACTCAATAAGCGCGGGGTCAGGCTGTCCGTTTTATCTTTTCTTCGTTCCTCAGAAAAGGATGTCACTTCTATCCTTCACGCAAGCCCGAATCAATCACAGCTTAAAACCTCAAATTTCCACCTCCGCAATAGCACTTACCAAATACACCTTTCCTGTTCCTACCAACTCGCACCGGAATCGTTTTCGCAACTTTTCTCTTTTTACATAACGTTTGTTTCCTAATTGAAACTCTTCGTTTTCAGGAATATCTTCCAAAAACACCTTGTCAGACGGTTCATCATAATTGCGCAGTAAACGCATCAATTCTAAATCTCGAACCGTAGCAGATTTCGGTTTTTTCATGTGAATCCGCAGCTGGTTGAGTAGCTCATCAGGAAAAATAGCCTCTCTTAAATATGGCAACATTTCTTCCTGAAACGCCATTTTCCATTCGTTCCCATGCGGATTTACCTTCCGACCATACTTCTCCCAATTGACCAAATGCGCCATTTCGTGCACAAGTGTTATCAGAAAAGCGTACTGGTTCAGACTTCCGTTTACAGAAATGCGATGTCCGCTTTTCCCGTACGGATGGCGGTAATCTCCCGCTTTGGTTTTCCTATCGCGCGTTATGGTAAGGTGGCAACGATGCCGCACAATTTTTTCTGCCAATGGCACCTCTGTTCCCTCGGGAACAAATGGTCTAATTGCATTGCGGATTCGCTCTTCGCGGTTCATCCGTTAAAGTAAAGCTGCCAAATTGTAAACCGCAAGGCTAGAAATGTATGCCAAGCCAGTCATCATTACTAACTGTATCATAGGCCATTTCCAAGTTCCCGTCTCCGTTTTTACCACCGCAAGTGTGCTCATACATTGCATCGCAAAAGCATAAAAAACCATCAACGAAAGGCCAAAAGGAAGATCATAAAGCGGTTTTCCTGTTTGCGGATTTACCTGCGCTTGCATCTTTTCTCTAACAGAAGAAACATCATCATCAGAAGAACCCACGCTGTAAATGGTAGCCATGGTTCCTACAAAAACCTCTCGCGCAGCGAATGATGTAATGAGTGCAATGCCAATTTTCCAATCGTATCCCAAAGGCTCAATTACTGGTGTGATTGATTTACCGAGAATCCCGATATATGAATTTTCAAGCAGTTCAGCGTTTTTTTGTTGTTCAGCATCTTCAGTATCAATCTGCGCATATTTAGCTTCAATTGCTTCAAATCGGTCGGTTGGACCATAAGAAGCACCAAGCCAAAGTAAGATAGACACAATCACAATTATTTTTCCTGCGCTAGTCACAAATTGAGTCACCTTTCGGGTAATTTCTATCAGAATATTTGAAAGTTTCGGAATCTTATAATCAGGCAATTCCATTATAAAATGGCTCTCTCCATCAGACTTAATGGTCTTATTTAAAACCATTGCTGCTCCCAACGCAGCAACAACTCCCAACAGATACATAAAGAGCAAAGCCAAGCCCTGAAACCCGACTGGTATGACCAAAGCTATGAGCAGCGCATAAACAGGTAGTCGAGCGGCACATGCCATAAATGGCGTGACCATAATAGTTAGCAATCGCTCCTTCTCGTTTGAGATAGTTCTTGCGGCAAGAATGGCTGGAACAGCACAAGCTACGCCACCGATTAGCGGTACAATAGATCGCCCTTGCAAACCAAATTTCCGCAACCAACCATCAGCTATAAAACTAACCCGTGCCATGTAGCCGGTTTCTTCCAACAGGGCAACAAAAAGAAACAGTAATGCAATCTGTGGGATGAAGATGACCACGCCACCCAGCCCTGCCCAAATGCCCTCCACAAAAAGCCGGGTGAGAAAAGAATCGGGTAATACATCTAAGAAGAAAGTAGCACCTTGGCTGAATAGTGTTTCAATCAACTCCATTGGGTAAGCCGACCAAGAATAAATCCCTTGAAACATTAGACCAAGAAGCGATAGAAAAAACACTACTCCGAAAATGCGATGCGTCAAAACATCATCCAATTTCTTAGTTAGCTCATGCGCTGAAACAGCTCCATCCCCGTTCGCTTTACGAAGAA
>JBLIGB010000163.1:0-3168 GCA_047636795.1 Bacteroidia bacterium
CCTGAATAGAGAATAGCATCATTCAAGGTTGCTTCACCGTTCTCGCTACCATCTAGCGTAGGCCATTTTCCTTTTTGAATCACGCCTTGCAGGCTGATATTGTCCTTGTCGATATAAACAGTTTCGTGATACGTTCCAGGATAAACACGAATTAAATCTCCAGGATTGGCTTTTCCCACAGCATCTTGAATTGATTGTCCATCTTTAACCTCAATCACCATTTTTTCAGAAAGATTTACTGCCATGGCTCCATTACCACCTTCGAAGAAAGTTGGGGGAGGCGCTGCTGGACCAGAGGCTGAAAATTTGACCTTGCCAACGTAAAGGCCAATGGAGAAAACGATGGCACTTACAATGACTAAAACGATAAATTTTTTCATGCTACTTGATGGGGTTGAGAGGCTATAAATTCATTAAGAGTTTGAAGGTAAGCGATCTGGACGTTTTGGCATAAAACTTTCGTCCGTTAATGTTTGAAGGAAATCTACCAATCTGTCAAGCTCTGTGTCTGCTAAGTCTGGTTCCCAAATGTGCCAATGCAAGTAGAGGTTTTCTCCTTCGGGAACTGCATGTCCACGCCCCTTGGTGTAAAACTCTACGGTTTCGCGTAAGGTTTTGAATCTGCCAGAATGCATGTACGGTGCGGTTAGTGCCACGTTTCTTAAGCTAGGGATTTTGAAAGCGCCTCTCAATGAACCATCATTGTATGGGATTTCTGCACCTATATCAAGCGGTCTGCCGTCAGGTTCTGGAGTACCTAAAACGGCTAATTGCTGATTGGTAAAAAGCGGTGGCGTATGACACTCAGCGCAACGAGCAACAAAAGACCGGAAGACGTTCATCCCTTCGATTTCCTTTTTGTTTAATGCTCCGTGAAACCCATGCGCATATTGGTCATAACGACTATTTAAAGAAATGAGAGAACTTTCAAATGCTGCTATTGCGAGATAAATTTCATTCAGCTCAATATTCTTGTTTGATTTGGGAAACGCCTGCTGAAAAAGCGCTAAGTACGTCTCATTAGAATTCAAGTCGCTCGTCAGTTTTTCAGGTGTATTGCCCATTTCATCCTCAGCAAAAAGTGGGCCTTGCATTTGCGATTCAAGTGTCGAATCTCGTCCATCCCAATAAAGTAGTTTCAAAAATGCCACATTCCAAAGGCTTGGAGCTCCGCGCTTAATGGACTCCCCCAAAATGCCAACACTTCGGTCTAAACCATCGCTAAAACCTTTCTCAGGTTGATGGCACGTAGCGCAGCTAATGGTTCCATTGCCAGATAAAATTGGATCGAAAAATAAATAGCGGCCTAAGTCAATTTGTTGCGGTGTAAACCCATCTCGAAATGCGGGAAGAGCAGTTTTTAATCCGCCAACGCCTTGGTCTTTCAGAGACGCGTATTGCTGATAAAGCGAACGTAGTTTGCATATTCCTTCAGCGGTAAGCTCAAATCCTGGAGGACAGGTTTTACAGAGCTCAAAATCTCTGTTGGCTTCTGAAACTATACATTTTGGTTGTCCTTCAGAGGTGGAGTTTTCGAGTTCTTTCTCGCAGGATGCCAGACCAATAATTATGGCCATAATAAGCGTGACTCCTGCAAAGGTTTTACTCATTCAGCCTGAAGAGAATTGATGTAAGCAATAATGTCTTTCACCGTTTGATCATCAGGAATGGCTTCGGCAATTTGTTGCATTTGCGCACCGTAAGTGTCTCCTGTTTCCTTGCCTCTAATTCCTGCTCTAAAATTATTGAGTTGACGTTCTAAGTACCAGTCTTGCAGACCTACCAATTTAGGAGAGAAAAGCGCTTCAATTCCAATCGCACCTGTTCCATGACAAGCACCGCAAATCATGTTGTAGTAATTCTTTCCTTGCTCAATATCTCCTCCCTCAATGGTAACTTCATTTTTAGACGATGGCATTGTTTTGATATAAGCAATCACATCGTTAATTCCATCGCTATCAAGCGTTTTCGCGAAAGCAACCATTTGCGATCCATAAACATCCTTTTCATGTACGCCCCGTTTTTTGGTTCGGAAATTATTAAGCTGTTGTTTGAGGTAATAAGGCTCTTGGTCTGCGAGTGCTGGTGCTCCTAAGGCTAACATCCCCTCAGCTTTTTGTCCGTGACAAGTGGCGCAGGTCATGTACAGGACTTTCCCTTTTATGGCGTTGCCAATAAGCGTGGGTTTTTCCACTTTCTTTTCTTCTGGATTTGAACTACAACTAGTAATTGCCAAAAGAAGGCAAGTGAAGGCAAGCAATTGAATTTGTTTGGACATATCCTAGAGTCTAGCTGCGAAGATGGTGATTTGTTCGAGGAAAAAGGGACAAGGCCTAACGTTTGAAACAGAAAAAGCCGCCAGGTGATTCACGTGGCGGCTTTTTCTATTATTTAGTTTAGAGCTTAAGAGTAGAATTTCTCTCCAGCTTTTGCCTTATCAATAATAATTTGAGGCGGTAAGAAACGTTCTCCGTGTTTCTCAGCCAATCGGTTGAAGATATTAGCAGTTTCTTGCGCTCCTAGCGAATCCATGTAACGGAATGGTCCACCTCTGAAAGGAGGGAAGCCAAGTCCGAAAACAGCTCCAACATCACCATCCAACGGATTGGCAATGATGCCTTCTTGCAAACACAGCGCGGCTTCGCTCACCATGCTCATGCCAATACGCTCGTACATTTCCTTCTCGTCAAACTTCTTACGGGTATTCCCACCGAAGAAGCTGTAAACGTTGGTGTCTAATTCGCGTTTTTTCTTGCCGTTCTCATCATACTGATAGAACCCTTTCTTGTTCTTTCTTCCGTGGTAACCGGCATCAAACATTTTCTTTAAACCATCAGATGCTTTCACACCTTTTCTAGTAGCAATAAAATGCTGCATCAAATCACCTGTCATAATATGTGCTCCAACATCAATACCAACCTCATCCATCAATGTAATTGGTCCAACTGGGAATCCGAATTTCTTCAAAACGCTATCAATTTGAAGAGCATCAGCACCTTCTTCTAACATGTTCAAAGCCTCACCCATTAGCGGAGCAAGGATTCGAGTAGTGTAGAAACCCGGGCCATCTTTTACAACAATCACCGTTTTTCCTTGTCTTACACCTAAATCGTAACACGTAGAAGTAACCCAGTCAGCAGTTTGATCGGTTACCACAATTTCCAACAA
>JBLIGB010000164.1:0-3136 GCA_047636795.1 Bacteroidia bacterium
ATTTAGAGAGCAGGGCATTCGACAACACCAATAGCACTATTGAATAAATAGATGTTTTTGTAGATAAGTGGGCACCAATTTTAATCGACTTCCGTACCAGCTAAACATTTCCCCATCAACCAGCTTTATTCTGGCTTTAGGCAGAAGTTCCTGCAATTCTTGAATGTGCTTTGCTTTGAATGGAAACGGTTCAGAAGAAAGCAAAACCAATTCAGGGTTCAGTTCAATGATTTCTTCTTCCGAAAGCTCGGGATAACGTCCTTGATTCGTCACATTTTCAAAACCACAACGGGTCATTAAGTCATGGATAAACGTATCAGAACCAGCAGCCATAAATGGATTTTTCCAAATGAGATAAAGCGTTTTCTGGGTAGGCCAAATTGGCTGTAGTTTGTCAAAACCAACTCGGATTTCTTCAGCCAGAACAGAAGCATCTGTACCTGTAATTTCGCCAACCATTTGAATCATTTCTAACGCTGAATCCAGATTGTTTATGTCGCTAACCCAAATGGGAAAATCTTCTGCTAGGCGTTCAATGTCTTCCTTATTATTTTCTTCTTTATTGGTAATAATGAGATCAGGATTTAAAGCGGATATAGCTTCAAAATTCAACTGTTTAGTGCCCCCAATACGAGTTTTATTACGGAACCAATCTTTTGGATGCACACAGAATTTAGTAATGCCAACAACTCGTTCTTCCAATCTTAAACCACACAGTAATTCTGTCTGACTTGGAACTAGCGAAACAATCCGTTGCGGAATTTTCGGGATAAGAACCGTCCGACCAATTTGGTCAACAACAGTCCTTGTTTCCATTTTAATCGGCAATAGCCTTTATAATATCATGCTTAGTGAGAATTCGGTAAGAACCAGAACTGTCTTTGTAGAGCACAGCTGGAGTCTCTTGATTGAACATTTCGGCAATCTCGGTTACACTTTTCCCACCAGCCACTTCAGGAAACGTTGGTTGCATAATGTCTCGTATCAAGCAGTTTCTATCTTCTGGCTTATTGAATAAATGACTGAAAAGTTTGCCCTCAGTTACTGAACCAACAGGTTTTCCGTTTTCAAAAACAGGCACCTGAGAAATACCGTTATCAGTAATTAATTTTACTACACTTTTTACCGAGTCACCTGCTTCTACAGACATCAACTCAGGCTGGTTTGCTCCATGTATTTCTACAACACTAATTCGATCCTTGTCTAAGTAGCCGCGGTCGCGCATCCAATCGTCATTGAAAATTTTACCAACGTAACGCGTCCCATGATCATGAAATATAACTACAACCACATCTTCTGGCTTCAATTTATCCTTCATTTGAAGTAAACCTTGTATGGCGCAACCAGCGCTATTTCCCAAAAGCATGCCTTCTTTTTTAGCTAGCTCGCGGGTCATCAACATACCATCTTTGTCTGTCACTTTTTCGAAGTAATCGATTATATCAAAATCAACGCAAGAGGGAATGATATCCTCGCCAATTCCTTCCGTTACGTACGGGTAAATTTGGCTCGGGTCAATCTTTCCCGTTTCGTGATACGCCTTCAGGGTAGAACCATAAGTGTCAATCCCCCAAATCTTGATATTCGGGTTTTGTTCCTTTAAATATTTTCCAGCACCAGAAATAGTTCCACCCGTTCCAACTCCAACAACTAAGTGGGTTATTTTTCCTTCGGTTTGTTTCCAGATTTCAGGCCCAGTCTGCTCATAATGTGCAATTACATTGCTCGGGTTGAAATACTGATTTGGATAGTATGAATTCGGAATTTCTCTATTCAAACGCTTCGCAACTTCGTAGTAAGAACGCGGGTCGTCAGCTTCAACGTTTGTAGGTGTTACAACAACCTCAGCGCCCATTGCGCGAAGTATGTCCATTTTCTCTTTGCTCTGCTTGTCTGGCATGGTGCAAATCAGGCGATAACCTTTAACAATAGCCGCTAAAGCAAGTCCCATTCCTGTGTTTCCCGAAGTTCCTTCGATAATGGTTCCACCTGGCTTTAAACGTCCGTCAGCTTCGGCATCTTCAACCATTTTCAACGCCATTCTGTCCTTTATTGAATGGCCAGGGTTAAACGTCTCAACCTTCGCCAAAACGGTGCATGATAGGTCTTTACAAACCTTATTTAACTTTACCATTGGCGTATTGCCAATTGTCTCGAGAATGTTGTCGTAAATCATGCCACAAAGATAATCTCCTCTTTGGGCTGCCCAAACAAAACTGACTGGTTAGTTTGGATTGAGCGCAGGAAGTTGTTGATGAATTTTTGAACAACGAGGAAACAATCAGTCACAAATCCCGTTCAATTTTGGTAGGGTTGATGGTAACTCGGTTTTATATTGTGTAAAACATACGATCTGCGTATCTTTGCAGCCCTTTTTGGAAATTGTGCCTCCAAGCACAGGTTTACTTAACTGAAACAGACAACATGAGACAACTTAAGATCACCAAATCGATAACTAATCGTGAAAGTGCTTCGCTTGACAAATATTTACAGGAAATTGGCAAGGAAGACCTGATCACTGCAGACATGGAGGTAATCCTAGCGCAGAAGATTAAACAAGGTGATCAAGCTGCTCTGGAGAAATTGACCAAAGCAAATCTTCGCTTCGTGGTTTCTGTTGCAAAGCAGTACCAGAATCAAGGATTGAGTTTGCCTGACCTTATCAACGAGGGGAACCTTGGTTTGATTAAGGCTGCGCAGCGTTTTGATGAAACGCGAGGTTTCAAGTTCATTTCGTATGCTGTATGGTGGATTCGTCAGTCTATTCTTCAAGCGTTGGCCGAGCAGTCTAGAATTGTTCGTTTGCCATTGAATCAGGTTGGTTCTTTGAATAAAATCAATAAAGCTTTTTCTGCACTTGAGCAGAAATTTGAGCGTGAGCCTTCTGCTGAGGAACTTTCCGAAGTTCTTGAGATTCCGGAAGAAAAGATTTCTGATACCATGCGTGTTTCAGGACGTCACGTGTCCATGGATGCGCCATTTGTACAAGGGGAAGATAACAGTCTTCTGGATGTATTGGTGAATCATGATTCTCCGCGTGCTGATAGCGCTTTGATGAACGAATCTCTCCAAAAAGAGATTGAGCGTTCACTTTCTACACTTACAGAAAGAGAAAGAGACGTGGTTAAACTTTTCT